>NZ_JAUNXI010000019.1 GCF_030539875.1 Methanobrevibacter sp. | reverse complement strand
ACAAGACAAAACCAATGAAAAAAATTGGAATTATTTATATAATGTATTTAAAAATGCAAAAGAATATGGTAGTATTTTAGATATTGAAAATATTAATTTTGATGAACTATTTGAAGCTATATGCAATTATGAATTAAATGAGAATAATTTAAATAAATATAAATACCAAAACGAATTTCGATTAATGAAAACTATTATTAGTCAGTCCAAATTACTTGCTAAAAACTATGATATTGTTACTACAAATCCCCCATACATGGGAAATAGTGGTATGAATTCCAATTTAAAAGATTATTTGAAAAAAAATTATCTAAATTCAAAATCGGATTTGTTTGCAGTATTTATTGAAAGATGTCATGATTTCTGTAATGAAAAAGGTTTTGTTGCAATGATTACTCAGCAATCATTCATGTTTTTATCAACATTTGAAAAATTAAGGGTTGAATTAATTAATAATCACACGATAATTAATATGGCTCATTTAGGAGCTCATGCATTTGAAGAAATTGGTGGTGAAGTTGTACAAGCAACAACTTTTGTTAATAGAAATAATTTAATTAAAAATTACAAATCAACATTCCACAGATTAACTGAGTTTAATTCAGAAAGCAGAAAAGAAGAAGAGTTTCATAATGATGAAAATACTTTAATTTTTAATCAATCTAATTTTGAAAAAATTCCTGGATCTCCAATAGCATACTGGGCAACAAATGAGATTATAAATGATTTTGAAAAGGGTGAAGATATTACCAGATACATTGATTCTTTTCAGGGAATAATAACTGGAAATAATGATAAATTTTTAAGATTTTGGCATGAAGTATCAATAGATAAGATAGCATTTGATAAAAATTCGTTCAATGAAATAGATTTGAATAGTAAATATTGGATTCCTTATAATAAAGGTGGAAAATTTAGAAAATGGTATGGGAATCAAGAATATATTGTTTATTGGAAATATGGTTCAAAAGATAAAACAAGAGGGAAAGCATCATTTTCAGATTTTTATTTAAAAGAGTATGTTTCATGGTCATATATTACTTCGTCAACATTATCAACACGTTATTTTCCAAATGGTTTTTTGTGGGATGTTGCAGGTTCTGGGATGTTTGATAAAGGAGATTTTATAAAATATTTACAAGCATTATTAACTAGTAAAGTTGGAATTACTTTTTTAAAGATTATCAATCCTACATTAAATTTTCAAGTAGAAAATATTCTTCAAGTTCCTATTATTTATAATGAATCATTCAAACAGGAAGTAGATAAATTAGTTACTCAGAATATTGATATTTCTAAATTAGATTGGGATTCTTTTGAAACTAGCTGGAATTTCATAAAACATCCATTTTTAAAATTTAATAGTGATTTAATTTTTAATAATTTCCAACAATGGTCAAAACAACAAAATGAATTCATTAATCTGATTTTTGAAAATGAATTTAAACTTAATGATATATTTATTAAAATTTATAATTTACAGTCAGAAATTTCTAACAATATTGTTAAAGAAGATATTACATTATATTGCCCTATATTGAGTAAGGATATTAAATCATTTATTTCTTATGCTGTTGGTTGTATGTTTGGTCGTTATAGTTTGGATAATGAAGGTTTACAATTTGCAGGAGGTAAATTTAATATAAATAATTATCATAAATTCATTCCAGATGATGATAATATTATCCCAATTTTAGATTCCGAGTATTTTGAAGATGATATTGTTAATCGTTTTGTAGAATTTGTAAAAACATGCTTTGGCAAAGAAACCTTAGAAGAAAACCTTGATTTTATAGCTAATGCACTAGCTAAAAATAAAAAACCTTCAAGAGAAAAAATCAGAGATTATCTCCTTAAAAACTTTTTCAATGATCACAAAAAAACATACAAAAAATGCCCAATTTACTGGCAATTTTCAAGCGGCAAAGAAAATGGTTTCAACTGTCTAATTTATATGCACAGATATGAACCAAGTTTAGTTGCAAGAATTAGAACAGATTACTTGCATAAAACTCAAAAAGCTATCGAACAAGCAATAGCTAACTGTGACAATATAATTAATCACTCATCATCAAAACAAGAAGTTGTAAAAGCAACTAAAGATAAAGCTAAACTTCAAAAACAATTAAAAGAAACACAAGAATATGATGAAGCACTATCTCACATAGCTAATCAAAATATAGAAATTGACCTAGATGATGGTGTTAAAGTTAATTACGCAAAATTCCAAAATGTCCAAGTTTCAAAGGAAGGTAAAAAATCTAAAAAAATTAACCTTCTAAAGAAACTTTAATTTTACATTTTCCGGGCAATACTTCAAAACTTTTATTATTAATTCAACACATACTAATAACAGTGATTATATTATGAAGTATAGTGCTGGAATTATGAGTCATTCATTTTGGTATCTTGAAACAAAAAACACTGCTGAATATCTAGCTGAAGATATTTCAAAAAAAGAGTTAATGGAGTTATCTTTAACTGAAAATATTTATCAGGTGGATAGTGAACGTAGAGCACGTGAATTGACTAATGTATGTTATCGTCGATTAAATGGATTTTCTAATGATTTATTAATATATTTATCAACTTGTGATCAAAATTCAGGTAGATTATTAGTTTTAATTTCAATTTTAAGAAATGATAAATTATTTTTTGAGTTTATGCATGAAGTCTTCAGAGAGCATATTATTTTAGGAAATTACATTATAAAAGATTCAGATTTAGATATTTTTTTCATGAATAAATCTAACCAAAGTGAAGTAATTGAAAATTGGAAAGATACAACTCTTCGAAAGGTTAAAACTAATTATAAAAATTTTTTAATTGAAGCAGGCCTTTTAGAAAAAGAAGAAGAGGATTATAAAATTATTTTACCATTTGTAGATTTTAAATTAAAAGAATTATTAACTCAAAATAATTTAACACCATTTTTAAATGCCATAACTGGAGGAATCTGATGAATATTGATGAGAAGCTTAGTAAAATTGAACCAAAAATTAAAGAGCCTTCATTTCTTGAGAATAAAGGTTTAAGTAATGAAGTAGGTTATTATATTTTTGATTATGATCCGAAATATGAACTTAAAGTTCGTGAAGAAGTTTCAAGGATTAAAAATAAAATCAATAATTCAAGTTATGCATTTACTATTAAAGAATTTGATTTATATGAAATTATCATTGATATTTTAAATGAAAGAGGTTATTTAGAAAAAGTTTTTAATTTTGAAGAAAAAAAAGGGATAGAATTTACAACTAAAGCAATTATCAGTCTTTTAAAATTAAATTCAGATAATAATAATGTTATTGTAAACTATATTTTAGAGAGAACTCCAGATAACTGTGTTGTATTTTTAACTGGTGTTGGAAAGGCTTATCCAATATTAAGATCACATAATGTTTTAAATAACTTACATCAAAAGTTAGACGAAGTTCCAGTTGTTTTATTTTTCCCAGGACAATATTCTGGCAGAGAATTAGTTTTATTTAATACTATTGAAGGAAGTAACTATTATCGAGCATTTCCATTGATTAGGTGAACATATGCAAATAAAAAACATGTTTGAAAAGGATATCGACAGGGATATCAAAGGAGTAATTAAAGTCGGTCAAAATGATGATGAAAATATTTATCAGGAACTGGATGAATATGTTGTTACAAATGAACTATTGAAACATTTTACTAAGTTTTTTTCAAGTTATAATAAGGGAATACAAAGTCCTACTGATGATATTGGTGTTTGGATTTCAGGGTTCTTTGGAAGCGGTAAATCTCACTTTTTAAAAATTTTATCATATATTCTAGATAGTAATCTTAAAGTTCATGGAAGAAGACCAATTGATTTTTTCAAGGAAGATGGAAAAATCAAAGATTCAATGGTTATTGGAGATATGGAAGCTGCAACAAATGTTAGTTCTGATGTAGTTTTATTTAATATAGATTCTAAATCATCATCACAATCAAGTTCAAATAAAGATGATATTTTAAATGTATTTGTAAAAGTTTTTAATGAAATGCAGGGCTATTGCGGGGGAATGCCCTTTTTAGCAGATTTTGAAAAAAAATTAGATGCAAAAAATAAATTTGAAGAGTTTAAAACAGAATTTGAAAATATCACCGGAATGAATTGGGAAGAATCAAGAGATGAATTCTACTTTATAAGTGATGATATTATACAAAGTGTTGTAAATATTGGATTTATGAGTGAAAACGAAGCTAATAATTGGGCTTCAAAAGCAGAAGACAACTTTAAGTATTCAATTGAAGATTTTGCAAATGAAGTGAAAGAATACTGTATCAATAAAGGAAATAATCATCATGTAATATTTTTAGTAGATGAAGTTGGACAATATATAGCAGATGATACTAAATTAATGCTAAACTTACAAACTATAGTTGAAGAATTAGGAATTAAATGTCATGGAAAATCTTGGGTTGTTGTTACGAGCCAACAAAACATTGATGATATCGCCAGAGATATAAAAGGAATGGATTTTTCTAAAATTCAAGGAAGATTTAAAACACGTTTATCTCTATCATCTTCAAATGTAGATGAAGTAATTAGAAGACGGATTCTAGCAAAAACTGATGTTGCCCAAAAAACTTTAGAAGCAGAATATCCAAGTTTTGAACCCATTTTAAAAAATATTTTAACTTTTGAAAAATCTGCTGAAATGAAAACATATGAAGATGCAAGAGATTTTGCGAATATTTATCCTTTTGTTCCTTATCAATTCAATCGTGTTCAGGATGTTTTAACATCAATAAGAGAACATTCATCATCAGGAAAACACATGGCTGATGGTGAACGTTCAATGCTTGCACTTTTCCAAGAGTCTGCAATTGAAATTAAAGATAAGTCTGATGGTGATTTAGTTCCATTTAACATTTTTTACAATGCTATTGAACAATTCATAGATCATACTAACAGTCAAGTGATAAATAAAGCAAGGAATAACAATGAATTATACTCTTTTGATGTAGAAGTTTTAAAAGTACTTTTCATGATTAAGTATGTAAAAGAAATTAAAGCCACATCTAAAAATTTAACAACATTATTAATTTCTAACATTAATGAAGATAGGCTTGATTTGCAAAATAAAGTTGATAAATCATTATCCAGATTACTTGAACAAACTTTAATCCAAAAAAATGGGGAGGTTTATTCATTTTTAACAAATGAAGAACAAGACATTAATCGTGAAATTAAAAATCAAATAGTTGATAATGGTGAAGTTTTAGATAATGCTGCAAATAGGATTTTCCAAGAAATTTACCCTAAAAACAAATATCGTTATAGCAATAGATATAATTTCCAATTTAATCAATCAATTGATAATAAAAAGATTAATAATAGAGAATTTGATATTGGAATGAGAATAATTACTCCGTTTTATACATCAGATTTAAGTGATTGCTCTCAAACTACTTTTGAAGAAAGTAATATGCATAATATTTTAAAAGGATTATCAGAATCTAACAATGAAGTTGTTGTACATTTACTTTCTGATTTAACAGTATTTGATGAAATAAAAGAAGCACTGCAAATTCAAAAATATTTAACTAAAAAAAGTGCTGAAATGAAGGTTGAACTCAGAAGCAGAAAACAAGAGGAATATAATGATAAAATAGAAAGAATCAAATTATTCCTTGAATCTTCTATTAAAGATGCAATAATTTATATTAAAGGAGATAAAGTAGATATTGCTGAAAAAAATGTTGAATCAAGACTTGATGAATCAATGGGCAAGTTAGTTGATAAAGTTTATAATAAATTAAGTTATATGGACTTTGCACCTGATAAAAGTGATATTAAAAAAGAATTAACAAATGAATATCAGCAGACACTGATAGCTAGTGAAACAAAAGCTATGAATGCAGTAAATGATATGGACAATTATATTTCAGATCAGTCAAAACTACATAATACTCTTACACTAAAAAGTCTACTAAACAGATATTCAAAAGCTCCTTATGGGTTTGTCAATTTGGATGTGCAATGGTTACTTGCTTCATTATTTGCACAAAAAAGAATTGTCTTAACAATTAATAGTGATGAAATTTCTTTAAGAAATACTGATGCCTCCAAAATTTTAGATTATTTAACAAAAAATGAATACTTAGAAAAACTATTGGTATCTGAAAAAGAAGTTATTGATAGTAGTAAAATTAGGAAAGTTAAAGAAGTTTTAAAAGAGGTTTACAGTTTGAATTTAACTCATGATAATGATGAAAGAATCATGGATGAATTTAAACGTGTTAATGCATCTAAAATTGAAGAAATTGATAAATGTCTTTTAGAATTTAGAATATCAAATAAATATCCTGGCAAATCAATATTGGAAGAGTCAAAAGAATTATTTAATGATGCTAACAATAAGAAAAACACATTGCAATTCTATAACTACGTGTCTGATAATGATGAAGAATTTTTGGATTTGGCTGAAGATTTAGATCCTGTTTTAGCATTCTTTAATGGAAGTCAAAAAGCTATTTTTGATGAATCCTGTGAAGTATATAAAGTTTATGAAGAAAATATTAACTTAATCAATGATTCTGATTTATCATATGTTGCATCTGAAATTGAAAGAATTATTTCAATGCCAAACCCTTATTCAAATATTAGAAAACTACCTGAATTAAACAATAAATTCACTACACATTTTGATGAAATATTGGAAGATAAAAAAACAATTATTTTAAATGGAGTAAAGGAAGATTATGAAAGTATCAAATTAAGACTAAATACTGATGAGTTGAAAGCTAAATTTGAAAATAAAGTTATATCTAAATTTGATTCACTTAAAAATAAATTGGATTCAGAAAAAAATATTGCTATTATTGATGGAATCACAATGGAATCAGAAAATCTTAAAAACAATTGCATCCATGAAATTGATTCATTTATTAATTCTATAACTTCTAATGATCCTCCAGAAAGTGCAATAAATAAACCAGTATCTCCACAACAACCAATTAATATTCCTGTGGAAGTGGATGTGGACATTAAAACAATAACATTATCACCTAAGGTTAAAATTGAATCTGAAGATCAAATTGATGAATTCTTACAAAAAGTAAAAACAGAACTTAAAAATAAATTAGAAAATGCAGATATTATTAATTTAAAACTATGAGGTTATTTAAATGTCAGAATCAATAACTAAATGTTTAAATGAATGGAATGCAACAATTGAAGCATTAGGTCAAGGAAAACAATCAATTTTAATTAGAAAATATGGTACAAATGTTGATGACTTTCTTTTATTTCCAACAGTAAGTTATGCCCTTAAAGATAATTATTTAGACAGTTTCCAAGAAGATTATAAAGATTTTGTTAGAGAAAATGCACTTCCAAATAAAAAGGATTCTAAATTTGAAGTAAAATATTATGCAAAAGTTGAAAAGGTTGTGGAAAAACCCTCAACTAGAATTGGTTCTTTAAATAATTATCATATCTGGACAAGAGACCATGTAAAATCATACTTAGGTAATTCAAAGGCACAAGTTTGGATTTTAAGAGTATATGAACTTGAAAGTCCCCAATATTTAAACAGAACCCGTGGAATGAGATATGCTAATGTAGATATGGAAGTTAAATTGGATAATTTAAAACCTGTATTGTCTGATAGTGAATTTGAAAGTATTTTAAAAGGGATTTAAATGAATCTTGAGGAAATTGAAAACCGGATAAATTCAATTATTGATGAGGCTTATCATCGCCAAATTGTCTTTTGGTATGATGAAAATCAGGAATTTATAGAAGATATTAATAATATTCAATTAAATAATGCTAAGCTACATATCTTGAAAGACAATAATTTGATTAAAACTAAATATCAAATCGAATTTGAAGATAAAAATTCTAATTATCTTGTTTATGCCCCATTCTCCCAACCTGATGATAATGAAAATTATTTAGCAGATTTAACCCATTATGCAGTTCCATTTTCTGCTGATAAGATTGAAATGATTGGACAAGAATTAGGGATTTCTCCTGAGTTTTATCATTTGCTTAAGAAGTATTCTTTATTTTGGAATGCTAAATCAAGAGTTAATGCATTTAAAGATTTGAATGTTTCTTTTACTGAATTAAATATTAAACAAGCTATTTTAGCAGTTTTGTCTAATCAGAAAACTTTAAATTTTGATTATATTGTTCGTGAAGTGATTATCAATAATTTTAATGAAGAAAATGAAATTATAAAAAACTTTGAAAAATATAATATCTTAGAAGATTTCTGGGAGTTAATTTCAAGGAAATTTAAATACTCAGAAGACAATCCATCTGTGAAAAGACTGGTCAGATTCTTAATTTTAAATTATACTGCACATTTATATCAAGGACCAACTCCAAAATCATGGGATGAATATTTAGTTTCTGATAAAAACAATGCTTTTATATTTATTAGTGAATTTATGGATAATGCAAATTATTCTGAATATTATGATAGAATAGCTAGAGAATTAGAATCAAAACTTAATATTACAAGCTTAAGTAAAACAAACATTGATTCTTACATAAATTGCGATTCATTTGAAAGATTCGATGAAAATATAATTAATCATTACACTGAATTATTATTTGAAACTAAAGTGGACTTAGGTGCTGAATTTAAAGAGATTTTAGAAAACAGAAAGAAAACTCATTTTTATCTAAAATATGAGGATAATTATGAAGTTTTAAAATATGCAAATTTATTTATTTCCTTAATTAATGAGTTTATGCGAAGTGAACTTCCAGAAAAACCTGAAGAAATTATTAAAGAATATTCTGAAAAATGGGTTTACTTAGATTCATATTATAGGAAATTCTATTACTTCTATGATAAATTAGATGATACTGAGTATCTTGAAGATTTAAGGCAATTAGTTGAAAACTTATATGTAAACCGTTTTTTAAGTGTAATTAATCCTAAATTCACTAAAAAATTAGCTGAAAAACCAATTTCTGAGTTAGACATTCCAAAACAATGGAAGTTCTTCAAACAACATATTCCAACTTCAATTAGGAAACATAAAACTGCAGTTATTATTTCAGATGCATTTAGATATGGCTGTGCAGTTGAATTATTCGCAGAGCTTGAAAAAGATCCAACAAGAACTCCGGAGATTAAACCAATGTTATCTACTATTCCATCATATACTGCATTAGGTATGGCCTCAATTTTACCTAATAAAGAAATTGTTTACGAAGGCGATACAATATTAGTTGATGGAATGAATTGCAGGTCAACTGATGAGAGGAATAACATTTTAAGTTCAAATGTTAATGAAGTAATTGCCATATCTTACGAAGATGTGGATAAATTAAAATCTAAGGAATTTAAAGAATTAACAAAAGGATTAAACTTAATTTATATTTACCATAATAAAATTGATGCTAGAGGAGACCATGCTCCTTCTGAAAATGAAGTGTTTAATGCTGCTCAAGAAACAATTGGAGATTTAGAAGTATTAATTAAAAGATTAAGAGATCAAGGTAATTTTGCTAAAATTTTTATTACTGCAGACCATGGATTTATTTATAAACGTGACAAATTAAAAGAGCATGATAAAGTTAATTTAGATAAATTCCCAGAAAAAAAACATAAACGTTTTATTTTATCTGAAAAACCTTTAAAAATAGATGGTGCAGTTTCTTTATCTATGGAATATCTAAACATGGATAGGTATGTTAATGTTCCGATAGGTGCAGATGTATTTAAAGCACAAGGTGCTGGACTTAATTTTGTTCATGGTGGAGCTAGTTTAGAAGAATGTATTGTTCCATTACTTGAAGTTAAAGCAGAAAAAGGTGCTAAAAACCAAAGGACTGTAGAACTTCAATTAATTTCAACTAAAAATAAGATTACAAATTATGATGTAATGTTAACATTTTTCCAAAAAGAAAACATTTCACAGGATGTTTTACCATTGGAAGCTTCAGTTTATTTTGTTGATGAGGATAATAATAAAATATCTGGTGAACAAATAATCTTTGCAGATAAGAATTCGGATTCGGCAGAAGATAGGGAATTTAAAGAACGTTTCAGATTACTGCAAAAACAATATGATAAATCTAAAAATTATTATTTAATTATTAGGGATTTAAAAGAAGATATTGAAGTTAATAGGATTCCATTTACAATAGATTTGGCTTTTCAAGATGGTTTTGACTTCTTTTAGGGGAGATGCTCATGGGTGGACATGATTTACAAGATGATTTAAATGAAAAATTGAAACAATATTTTGATGGTAAAATTGTAAGAAAAGATTTAACAAAAAGAGTTAAGGAGGGAGCAAATGTTCCAGTTTATGTTTTAGAATATCTGCTGGGTAAATATTGTTCTCAAGATGATGCTTTAGTTGAACAAGGTGTTCAAACAGTTAAAAATATTCTTGCAAATAATTATGTAAGGCCTGATGAAGCTCAAAAAATATTATCAAAATTAAGAGAGTATGGTTCTTATTCAATCATTGATGTTGTAACTGTTCGGTTAGAATATAAATTTGATACTTATTTGGCAACTTTCTCAAATTTAGGTCTTAAAGATATTCCTATCAATCCTGAGTTTCCAAAAAGATATGAAAGACTTTTAGGCGGTAATTTATGGTGTATGGTAAACTTAGAATATGATTTCGATGAATCTGACTTTAGAGCTAATACAATTAAAATTAAAGATTTGCAACCTATTCAGCTCCCGAATATTAATTTGGATGAAATATTAATCAATAGGAAAAATTTCACTAAAGATGAATGGATTGATGTAATTTTAAAATCATGCGGTATGGAACCCACCCAATTTGATGAAAGGGTAAAGTGGTTATTAATAGCTAGATTAATTCCACTTGTTGAAAATAACTTTAATTTATGCGAACTAGGCCCTAGAGGAACAGGTAAATCACATATTTATAAAGAAATCTCTCCAAATTCAATTTTAGTTTCAGGTGGTCAAACTACTGTTGCTAATTTATTTTATAATATGGCTACTAGACAAATTGGTCTTGTAGGATTATGGGACTGTGTTGCCTTTGATGAAGTGGCTGGAATCAAATTTAAAGACCAAGATGGAATAGCTATTATGAAAGATTTTATGGCTTCAGGTTCATTTTCCAGGGGAAAAGAAGAAAAAAATGCAAATGCATCAATGGTATTTGTTGGAAACATCAATCAAAGTGTTGAATCATTACTAAAAACATCCAGTTTATTTGATCCATTCCCAAATGAAATGGGAACTGATACAGCATTTTTTGATAGGATGCATTGTTATATTCCAGGTTGGGAAATACCAAAATACAGACCGGAATTCTTTACTGATGATTTTGGATTCATAACTGATTTTTTATCAGAATTCTTCCGTGAAATGCGTAAACGGTCATTTAATGATGCGTATCAAGATTATTTTAAACTTGGGTTTGACTTAAACCAAAGAGATGTAATGGCAGTTAACCGTATGGTTTCAGGTCTTGTAAAATTAGTTTATCCGGATGGTATTTTTGATAAGGAGGAGATTCGTGAAATCCTAGAATTGGCTCTTGAATCAAGAAGAAGAGTTAAAGAACAACTTAAAAAGATTGGTGGAATGGAATTTTATGATGTAAACTTTTCATATATTGATTTAGAAGAAAACCATGAAAATTATGTTGGAGTACAAGAACAATCAAGTAGCACTCTAATTCCGGACGGAGATTTAAAACCAGGACATTTATATTCAATTGGTGAATCCGAAAATGGAAAACTAGGTGTTTTCAAATTTGAAACAGAAATGATGAATGGATCTGGAAAATTCACACCAAGTGGCATAGGTTCTAAAAAACCAATTACAGAATCTGTAAAAATAGCTTATCAATATTTCAAGTCAAACGCAAACTCAGTTAGTGGGAATATTTCATATAAAGATAAAGATTATGTGATGCAGGTTAAAGATTTACATGGAGTTGGAATGACAAAGCAATTAACTTTGGCAACCTTTATAGCATTATGTAGTGTTGCAATAAATCGTCAAGTTATTCCTGCAACAGCCATATTAGGTAACTTCTCTTTAGGTGGAACTGTTGAAAAAGTACAAAACCTAGCTGATGCACTACAAGTTTGTCTTGATGCGGGAGCTAAAAAAGTTTTAATTCCAATGAGTTCATATGCTGATTTTGGTTTAGTTCCTCCAGAATTATTATCTAAATTTACAATGATTCCATATAATAATCCGGAAGAAGCAGTAATGAAGGCTTTAGGAGTGGAATAAGAGTAATGCCAATAGATGATGAAGAAATAATCAAAAACACTTATCGCACACTGATGATACGTGGAATGAAGGGATGTTATATTTACTGTGAAGACATGCTGCTTCAGGGTTATATTAAAAAACGGCTTGAAATGATTAATCGTTAGGTTCAATATATCTAATCATGCCAAAGCCCATAGAATTCTTTTCTCCAAGGCCTACATCATAGGCAAATTCAATTAAATCGATATCTCCTTCAAGAATTAAATCCATCATATATGCTCTGTGCTAAGTTGTATGGGGACCTTTGGGGATTGTTATTCTTTTTCTTTTAACATTAGCCATTTCGGAGCAGACTTTAATTTTTTTATCAGTGCTTTTAATTCCATTAAAAACACAATATTTTTTATAGTTAATTACCAAACTTTTATTATAGATGACTGACAAATAATAAATTATGTCAGGAAAATCCAAGGTTGATGTTTTAAAAAATGTGAAAAAAACAGCCCTTGATGAAGAAATCGCAAAATATGTTGCCTACCACAGGTATTATCAACGATTAATTGCAATTAGAATAATCAGTGAAGGTCATAGCATTGCGGAAGCTGCAAGAATAATTGGAAAATCATATCAAACAGTTCATCGATGGGCTAAAACATGTGAAAGTGAAGGTTTGGAAGGTTTAAAACCCTCATTTGGTGGTGGAAGACCTTCAAAATTGACATATGATCAACTAATTGAATTAGATAAAATCATTGAAGAAACACCTAATATGTCAATGAAAGACGTACATCTTCTTGTTAATGAAAAATTCAATGTAGATTATAGTTTAAAGCAAATAGGAAAAATTGTGAAAAAATTAGGATACAATTACAGCAAGGCATATCCCAAATTTTCAAAATCTCCTGAAGATGCTGAAAAACAGTTAAAAAAAACTTAGAAGAATATAATGTAAATTCAAACGATATTATAGCCTTATTTGACGAAGCATCATTTCAAAACGAACCATATACACAAAAATCACTCTATAAAAAAGGAACAAAACACACACAAACTATAAATCCATATAAATTCAAAATAAACGCCACAGGATCATTAGCAATAAATGGAAATTCAACCATCACAATCACAAACTCCTCAACAGCACCCCGAAATTGCAATAGCACTCTTAGAACTAAGATGTGCAAACACAAAGAATAAAAATACTGTAAAAATATTAAACAAAATCATAAATGAAGTAAACTTAACTGATGAAGAAATAGACGAAATTTTAATAGAAAACAACGAAAATAATAAAGTTTTCACAGAAAAAATTTTAAAAACAATAGAAAAATATAAAGACGATACAACCTCAACAATCGCCAGAATAATTGGAAAACACTGCAATCGAGAATCACTCAAAAATGTGAAAAAAAAGAAGAGAAATAAGAAGAAAAATAACCTTAAATCTATTAGAAAAAGAAAACATATTACTAAAAACACAAACCGAACAAAGAATATGTTTAATATTAGATAATTACAGCATCCACAAATCCGCATTTATCAAAAAAATAGCATTATATCTCAATATTACATTAATATACCTTCCTCCGTACTCGCCTCACTTAAATCCAATAGAACAAATATGGAGACAAATGAAAAGAGAAATAAAACATTATTATCTTAAATCAAAAGAATTTTTACAGGAATTAACAATAAAAACATATGAAGAATCAATTTCGGGAACAAAAGTTTATGACAAATGGCTCGAAACAGTTATACCAAAAGTTTGGTAATTAACTATAAAAGGAATTTTGAAGTTGTTTTTTGATTTAAGGTTAACTTTGAGTCTCATAACATCACATTTTAAATAGAATTATCTGTAACAGCTTAATAACAAGTTAATATAAATGTTTATATATTATATTTATTGATAAAAAATATAATAACAATATAAACAAAAATTATGGGTGATGTTATGGCCGGTCAGGAGTTATATACAACAATTGTTGGATTAAAAAATTATGAAGGAAGCAAAGTTTTTAAAATCGGATCTAGTGAAATTAGTTAAAGAGCCGGATAATGATTATGATATGGAGGCAATAGCCTGTGAGATTAAATATATTGGAAAAACGGGTTATATTGCTAACAGCACTCGTACTGTAACTAAAGGAACTATGAGTGCCGGAAGGATTTATGATAAAATCAATGACATTAGTTTTTGTGAGGTAAAATTTGTTTCTTCTGATGCGGTTATAGCAAAAGTTTTAAGTGATGAAGAGATTGTTGAATTGCAAAATGAAAATCCTGATGACGGTTTTTATCAATCACAGATTGTTGCTTAACAGTATCTGATTTAAATCTGGAATATGATAAGTTTGAAAAATAAAGATAGTGGGGTTAATTGTTTTATATATCAAAAGAGCCTTGATTTTTGAACTATTTGACAATTGCGACTGAGAAGATCATGTCATGTTTGATAGTGATTTAAACATGCCTGTTTTAGGTTCTGTGTAAAACCTGGTAATTTGAAATCTTTAAGATTTTAAAAATTGCCATTTATTATCACAAGACCTGTTTTTAAATATTCTAATTTTGTGCAGTTGCCTTGTATTTTAGAAAAATATTAAATCTATTAAATCTAAATATTAAATACAGAAGCCTTGAGGATTTGATGAGCCTATGACTGTTAACGATGATCATAATCACTTTTGCATTTACTGCGGTGCCGAACTGGAGTTTGACCAGAAATTTTGTATTCAGTGCGGAAGGGAGGTTTATCGAAAAAACCCTCCAAAAGTTGTCATATCAAAGTATGATAAGAAAATAGCTGAAATAGAAGAGGACTATAATCTAAAGCAGAGCAGGGCAAAGGAGCTGATTGACAAGCTTTTTGATCCGGCCCACATGACTTATAATAAGTTTTTATCCTCAATCAACAAATCCAATGAATTGTTTGCAGGTCAGCTTGATGTTACAAAAAAGATGATTGAAGTTGACAGTGATGATGAGCTTGTCAATGCCGAAATTGACAAAAAGATCCTAACATTGGAAATGTTTATTGACAAAATGGAAGATTTAATCGATGAGATGGTGATTCATTTAAGCTCCAATAAAAGTGATATTGATGCTGTTCATAATCTTTTCAGTGATATGGACGATTTAATAGATTCGGTTAAGGATTACTGATAAATTATTTTTCAAATGCTCTCGGCAATTCTTTTTATTTAAATAAATTAAGATATATTTTTTAGATGTCATGGCAATACAGCAGTTATTCAAAAATTAACCCTGAGGTTAAAAAGCACTTTCCTTTTGAAAATCCAAGAAAAGATCAGCTTGAAACAGTTTCTGAAATAGCTGACGCTGTAAATCAGGGATATAAATACATTGTACTTGAAGCCGGAACAGGAACCGGCAAATCAGCAATAGCTGCCGCATTGGCCGGCATGTCAGACTCATCATACATTTTAACCATCACCAAGCAGCTGCAGGACCAGTATCTGAGGGACTTTAATGATATTTCACTTGTCAAGGGCCGCATGAACTTTAAGTGTCTGCATTATTTAAATAAGTCTTGCGGCGAGGGAAAATGCATAGCCGAAGGTTTTGAGTGCAGGTTCTCACTTAAAAACAGGAAGGATGAAATACGTCCTGACAACACGTGCCCGTATTACTATCAGAAATACCTTGCATTAAATGCCAGAACAGTCATTTCAAACTATTATTACATGTTTTTGGAGCTTAATTATGTGGGGGACTTTCAGAAAAGGAATTTGCTGATTTTTGACGAGGCCCATAATTTGGAGTCTGCATTAATGGATGAGCTGACTTTGGAGTTTTCAAAAAGTGATTTGAAGGAATACCTTAATTTCAATCTGACAGATGAAAAAATCGAAGAGTTAAACGCTTATGGCTGCTCAAATTGGATTGGTTTTATTAGCGAGATTAAAGAAATGTATCAGGAGGAGTTAAACCGTCTCATAAGCTTAAACAGAGATGAGCTTTTAGAAAAAATAGCATTTATAAGACATCAGATCAATGACTCCAACCGTTTTATTGACCATATTGCAAGGGACCCTGAAATATGGATTTTCGACTGGGATGAAGAAAGCCAGACCGCACAGTTTAAGCCTTTAAAAATTGACAACTATGCAAAGGCCACCCTCTTTGACTTTGCCGATGTCTGTCTGTTTATGAGCGGAACGATTCTTGACTATAGGCTGTTTGCCCAGTGGCTTGGAATATCCCAAAGTGAAATTTACGCAATCAGGCGGGAAAGTCCTTTTGATATTAAAAATAATCCCATAATGGCTTTTGATGATTATAATCTCTCAAGAAATTTTATAAATGCAAATGCTCCAAAAACCATTAAAACTATAAATGAAATCTTAAATAGGCATGAAAATGAAAAGGGAATTATTCACACGGTCAGCGGGAAATGCAGGGATTTTTTAATGGACAACCTGGACAGTTCCAGACTAATAGCCCATGACAGTGATAACCGCAGTGAAATACTTGAGGAGTTCATCTCATCGGATGAGCCTTTAGTTTTAATATCTCCTTCAATGGGTGAAGGGGTTGACTTGCCAGGTGATTTGTGCCGTTTTCAGATTATGTATAAGCTTCCATTTCCAGATTGGGGAGACAGGCAGATTAATCAGAGAACAAGCATTGATAGGGAATGGTATGATTATAAAACGTGCCTTAGTCTTGTTCAGATTCACGGAAGGGGAATGAGATATGATGGGGATTACTGCATAAGCTATTTTATTGACAATCGATTTAAAAGTTATGTTCGAGGCATTCTTCCTGACAGTTTCCTTCCGGATTCATTTAAATCATCAATCAGAGGCTTTGAAGTTGATTTAATAGAAAAGCAGAAACTTATTGAAATGGGGGAGGGATATGTTGAGGACAGGGACTATGAACCGGCAATCAGATTCTTCAGTGAACTGTTGGATAATGATTTGTTTGTAAATGATGCTTATCCTTATTTTAATCTCTCAAAACTCTATTGCGAGACGGAATTATATGAAGATGAACTTCAGATTATTTTCAGATTCTTAAATTCAGGCATTAAATCAGAAAAACAGGATTACTTTAATGAGAGATTAAAAGAACTTTCCGATATGGGCTATATCTGACCGGCTTTTGTGATGTTGTCTGATTTATCATAGTGCCTGCCGGCAGCTAATAAACACAACTTATATTAACTTTTCAAATACATATTAATTAATAGTGATTATTATATGTTGAAGTGGACTGTTTGTAATAACTGCGGTAAAATTTTAGATAGCTCTCAAAATACTTGTCCTGACTGTCATAAAAGTGTAATGAAAGTTAATATGGACTATTTGGCTAATCAGTTATCTAATTTAAGTTTTCTTGTAAAGACATTAAATGTTTTTACTTCTTATTGTCCTTCTGTTAATGATTTGGAAAACATCGGCCTTGAAAATTTGATTGTTGACGATTTGTTCAAGTACTTTTCATATCTTGGTTTGGGTGACGGGAAAATAACTGATAATGAGCTTGAATTTATAAATTCGCTTTTAAACACAAATTTTTCAAAAGGAGATATAGTGAACCTGACTGATATGCAGTTAAACTGTGATATGCCTCTGTCATTTAAGGCTTTAGGTGAAATAGACGAATACTGCAAATCCCTTGATATTTATGGGCTAAACGCTTCTCTTGAATTATTCAATTCCTTTAAGTTGTTTGGAAAATTCTTTATAACCGTTGACGACTCCCTGGACGGGGAGGTGTTAAAACTCTACACAGACCATATACGTGGTCTTGAGGCCAAATTAAACATTGGGAAATCTGATTTAAAACCAGTTAGAATTGAGGCTGAGCAGATTTGTCAAGAGACACATTGTCTTGATGATTATTTAAGCGAATTAAACAAACTGGTTGGTCTTGAAAAAGTTAAAAAGGATGTCAACTCACTAATTAATCTGGTCCAAATCAGAAAACTGAGAGAACAGAGAGGCATCAGCCAGCCATCCATGAGCCTTCATCTTGTGTTTTCGGGAAATCCCGGAACCGGCAAAACCACTGTTGCAAGACTTCTCTCCAAGATTTATCATGAAATCGGTTTGCTTTCAAAAGGCCATCTGGTTGAAACAGACAGGTCAGGTCTTGTTGGAGGTTATGTTGGACAGACCGCCATTAAAACCCAGGAAGTTATAAAATCAGCTTTGGGAGGAATTCTATTTATTGACGAGGCATACTCCCTGACTTCCAAAAGTGAAAATGACTATGGCGGGGAGGCCATCGACACACTTTTAAAAGCAATGGAAGACAACCGTGGGGATTTGATAGTGATTGTTGCAGGATATCCTGCGCTGATGGAGAAGTTTTTATATTCAAATCCGGGTCTTGAGTCCAGATTTAACAAATTCATCTGTTTTGAAGATTATGATGCAGGGCAATTGTATGAAATATTCCTGCTGATGTGTGAAGATTCAAACCTTGCCCTGGACGAACCCGGTGATAAGTATATTAGGGAATATTTCAAAAAATTATATGAAAACAGATCTGCAAACTTTGCCAATGGAAGGGCAGTTAGAAATCTCTTTGAAGAAGTAATAACAAATCAGGCCAACAGATTGGCTCCCAAAGACAACATAACCGATGAAGAATTAAATACCTTGACTTATGAAGATTTTTTAGTTGATGAAAATGAGTGAAAAAATTTGTAGCAAATGCGGAAATAAAGTAAGCGGCGACGTAAAATTCTGCCCGATGTGCAGGTCGCAGTCATTTAGAAACATAAATGAGATTTCAAAACCTAAAAACACCCTGGTTCATAAGCTGTTTTATTATGATGAACGCAATCACTATATTCTATCAAAGTCCAAGGTCGGTGCACTTTTTGTGTTTTTAATATTTCTAACCACAAATTTCATACTGCCGACCAGGATTATCTCAGCTTTTATATTTTCCGTTATTGCATATTTAATCGGTCTTTCAGTTCACAAATTGACAAATCTCAAAGTCTCACCTGGGGTTCTTGAAAATAATGACTACGGACTGCTCACAGATTTAAAGCATTTGCTTTTCTACTGGCAGGATAAAAAAACAGGCGAACATGAATTTTCAAAGACAAAAATGATTTCTTTTTTGATGTTTGCACTGGTTTTTCTGATTAGTCCTAAAACCGGCGAGTTTCCCTTTTTCGTAAATATAACTGCTGCTCTGATTATTGCATTTCCGATATTTATAATCGGATATGCAGTTCACAGACTGACTTCATCAAAACCTGTTAAGAAGGTGGTTGAGAAAAGCCAGCCTGTTATCCATAAAAAAGAGGCTGAACCAAAAACAGAAATTAAAATCAAACCTAAAAGTGAAGTTTATCACTTCAGCAGGTACAGGCGGGAATTAAACGAGATAAAGATGATGTATGAAATAAAAGAGAGAAATGCCCGTGACTTAATTGAAAAGCGTTTCACACCTCCGCAGCTGACTTATGACAAGTTTATCTCATCTGTTGACAATTCAACCAAGATGTTCAATATTCACTCTGAGGTTATTTTAAATATTATTGACATGGCATCTCAGGACAGCGAAAAAATAGACCATGAGCTTAACGACAGGTTGGATATTCTCAAAACCCTTTTAAAAAAGATGGATGAGCTGATCGATGAGCTTGTCTTAAGTCTGAATGATGATGAAAAAGAAGGAGATCCGACCAATTTAATCAATGAACTTGATGACTTGATTGATTCTGTAAAAAGTTACTGATAAATAATATAATCAACAAACCATGATATTAATGACTAGCCATAAACACCTGCGAAAAGTAATTGAAGATATATATTCAAATGACAATAAACTGACCGAAGAGCTTGCTTTTAGACTGATTAATGAATTCAGATATTCTAATTTGTACATTCCATCTAAAAGAGAAAACAACACTCTGAATTTCATAATATATGAAGATGATGGCTCTAAAATCACTCCATTATTCACTGATTTAGATGAATTTCGGAAGTTCTTCCCAGATGATGATGTTGAAGTTCTCCAAAACCCCTTTGAATTATATCAGAATATTCTTAAAACCTCAGATATTGAAGGTTATATCTTAAATCCTGCCTGTGAGAAGTATCTCTTTAAAAAGGAATTTATTTTAGCCATTGACAACATTCCAAAAACAAATTTCTATACAACAAACCCTTACAGCGAAGAGGAACTGTTAAGTTTGAAAAAATCAGTCAGCAACACTGCTTTGGAAGATTTCATTGAAAATAAAAATAATATTGGAGATTTTGAAGGATTGTTTGAGCATATGGCCAATTCCCAGCTTCTATGTCTGATGCTGTCTGATTTAAACATCCCAAGGGAGATGATTTCACTTAAAAAAACAGGTCCGATAGCTTATATGTATACAGATAAAGTCGGAGGGGTTTATGCAACTCTATTTACCTCTGAGAGCAAAATGGATGCAGTCAGGACAGATAAGAATAAATATTCACAGCTGATTAATCTTGCAACTCTGGTTAATTTTATCCTGTCTGAGGACATGGACGGTCTTATCATCAATCCTCAAAGCAGCAATGTCCTGATTCCGAGAATGACACTTTTGAGATACTCCCTTGGTTTTGAAAAATATTGTAATGATGAAAGGCTGTCTGAAGCCATGTATTACATATTTAATAGTGAAAAAATATAGGTTATAATTATGTCTGAATTATCACAACTAATTGAAATTGCCAAAAACATTGAAAAGCAGAATGCAGAAATTATCAGCCTTCTAAAAAAAATAGCTGATGAGGAAGATAAACCTCAGCAAAATCCTGTTATTGATTTGGGGGAGCTGTATTTATCAAATGATGGAACTTTTGAGGTTGAAGAAAGAGGTGAGGTTGAAAACACCTTGCAGATCGGATCCCTGCTTGACACCTCCATTGATGTAGGTGAGGTATACTTTATTGAGGACGGAGATATCTTCTGCTTGTCAGTTAAGGATGGTGAAACCCTAATCGATAATCTGACCTCTGCAGCTCAGGCTGATGAGTTTTCCCTGCAGGAATCAATAGCCTGCAAATCAGTTGAAAATAGCGCTGCACTGGATGACGGTACAGTAATACTGAGCAGCAGTCAGTGTGAAAATCTGCCTGAAACTTTAAGGATTTGTGTGGAGCAGGGCGCCAAAAAGGTTTACATGCCTCTTTTTGCATCTGCACAACTGGTTGGAGCGCCCCAGTCACTGATGGACATATTAAAGTTTGATTTTTATAAAAATAATGAGAATCTGATTGAAAAATTATTCGGATAGGTGATTTTGATGTCTAAGTTTTGCCCTTTCTGCGGCGAGGAACTGGTGGAAAGTGCCAAGTTTTGTAAAAACTGCGGTGAAAAGCTTGAAGTAAATACCTTTAAAGAGGATAACAGGATTAACCCTACTCAAGGTTATAATCCTCCTCAAATCAAAAAAAGCCATAATTTAGCATTGATTGCAGGATATATATGCGCTTTTTTAATTCCCATTTTCGGCATAATAATCGGTATTTATTTGGTGAGCAGAAAGGATTCTGATACTGCTAAACGTCACGGAAAATACGTTATTGCAGTGTCTTTTTTCATAACCTTTTTATCATTTTTAGCACAGATCAGGTTTATGTAAACGGCAAAACGCAGATGTTATTTTACAGGGCAAACATTTAATTTAATTTATTTCAAACAGAATCAGAGGGCTTGTGCAAATGAAAGAAATAACAGTCAGCAGGGATTTTGATGTGGATGAAATCACATCCAGAATAAACAGCATCATGTCAAGATGGTCAATTCAACTTTTGGATATCAACGGGCCGAACTGGTTAATATTCGGCTATGATATGGAGATAAAATTCATTTTCAAATTTCAGCTTGACTTCAATGACCTTGAAACCCGTATTAAATTGGAGGATTTAAAGCTGAATGTCATCCATCACATCGAAGGGTTAAAGGACGAAACGGCTTATAGGGATAATCTAATAAATGCCGTCTTTTTCGATTAAAAAAAAGTAAAAGAATTAATGATTAATTAATTCTTGTATTATAATATCTTACACCGTCTTCATCATAGGTATACCATCTGTTTACCTCTTCATCATATTTCTCGCCGATAACAGGCACATAGGAATCTGATTGAGGATTATATACCTTATATGTTGTATTGTTAATAGTTAAATTGGTACGAGGAGAATTGTCTCCCACAACAGTTGTATTATTAACGTCACCGGTGTTTGAATCATCGGTATTCGGGTTTAAAATGTTGTCTCCATTATAAACGCTGTAAATACCTGCGGCTATTAATGCAACAACAATAATTGCAATTGCAATTAGAATTATGTTTTTGGTTTTCATAATCTACACCTTGATTAATTATTTAAATGAACTGGTATATTAATATAAAGATTTATTTTTTCGTTTTGAAGTTACTGCTTAAATTTCTTTTAAAACAAAACATTATATTTAATTAAAAAAATATATTAATAATATACAAATTTTTAATAGGTGTATTATGGATTTGAAAGTAGGTGTAATTGGAGCCGGTGCATTGGGTACGGCCATATCTCAGCAGATAAGTAAAAATGTATCTCAGCTAATATTGTTTTTAAGAAACAGGGACCTGTGTGATGATATCAACAATTTAGGATACAATACTCAATACTATCCTAATTCCAGGTTAAATGACAATATTAGGGCAAGTGTTGATATTGATGATTTATCGGACTGTGACATTATATTTCTGGCCATACCCTCTTCTGCATTCAGACAGACATTAAGGGATCTTCAACCGGTTGTTAAAAATGATGCAGTTATTGTCACAACCGCTAAGGGAATTGAATATCCTTCACTTAAAACAATGGGAAATCTCATTGAAGAGTATTTTGATGAAAATTACGTTGCAGTGTCAGGACCTAATTTTGCATCTGAAATAATGCTTGACCTGCCGACAGTAACGAATATTGCTTCTAGAAGCTATGAAAACTCACTTAAGGTTAAACAGGTGCTGACAACCAAACAGCTTAAGGTGAAAATTATTGATGATGTTAAGGGAATCGAGATTTGCGGCGTTTTAAAAAACATAAATGCAATAGCTAACGGTATCTGTGAAGGAATGAACGTTAATGAAAATGCAAGATTCGGAATTTTAACCAAAGGTTTTAAAGACACAATCATGATTATCGAAGCAATCGGAGGAAAATCCGAAACTGTTCATGAGTACTGCGGATTCGGGGATTTGATATTGACTTCAACATCCTATGAAAGCAGAAACCATACTCTTGGAATATTGTATGGTCAGCGACTGATTATTGATGAGCAGGCAAGCGGTATTGTATTTGAAGGTAAAAATTCAATCAGGGCAATTAAAGATATTTGTCTAGACAATGAAGTTCACAGTGATATTGTAAACTTCGTATTTGAAGTAATAATTAAAAAGACAATTCCTACAAAGGCGTTTAATAAATTATGGGAAAATATAGAATAGGTGAGAATAATGATAGGTGTGATTTTATCAGCAGGAATGGGAACAAGGCTAATGCCCCTTACTAAAGAAATTCCCAAACCACTACTTAAAATTAATAATGTGACATTACTTGAAAGAATGATTAAAAACTGTATGAATGCAGGAATAATGGAATTTATATTGATTGTTGGATATAATAAGGAAAAGGTATATGATATTGCTCCTGTACTTGAAGAAAAGCTGGATATATCAATTAGGATTATAGAAAATACAGAATATGACATAACAAATACCTCGGTATCGACTTATCTTGCAAGTTCATTTATTGAAAAGGAAAATCCTGATGACTTTATACTGATTAATGGGGATAATGTGGTTGATCCTGAAATCATTGAAAGAATAGCTGAAACCGGCAACACAAGCCTTATAGTTGATAATTTTAAGGATTTAAATGAAGAATCCTTTAAGTTGATTTTAAGTGATGTAAAAACCAGTGGTGACGGCTCAATAGCTAATGGGACCATTTCACAAATCGGAAAGGAAATCGACATATCCTCATCAACCGGAGAATTTATCGGTGTTTCAAAGGTCATAAAAGAGGATGTTGCCCGTTTTAATGAAATATTAACCGACCTGATTAGTGAAGACAGACAGAATTATTATGATTTTGCATATAAGACACTTTCCTGTGACACTAAAATCGATTATGTTTTAACAAATGGCCTTAAATGGACTGAAATCGACGATCATAATGACTGGGAAACTGCAAACAAGTTAGTTGACGAATTTGAAAACTGATTTTCAGCTCTTAAGTTAGTGATTATATTGGCTCTAAAAGATAAAATTAGAAATTTAAAAGAATGTTTGGACAACAGAAGCATTTATGATGGGTATTATAACGATGCAGTTTGTGATGATATTGTCTATTTGGAGTCAAGAAACGGTAAGGATTTCACAGGAAACATTTTTAGAATAACACAGGAGCTATCAACCGGTGAATATGGTGATTTCAGAATATATGTTTATGCATCAAAGGAAGTTAAATCCAAAATTGATCTCTTCGGGAAAAATTATAATCTAAACATAACCGAAATCATCACAGATGATAAAAAGGCAACTGAAATATTACATAAAGCAAAATATATTTTCACCGACTCGGGGATTCGAAACAAATACATTAAAAAACAGGGTCAGATTTTCATCAACACCTGGCACGGCACACCGTTGAAGTTAATGGGATTTGACAATCCTGCTGAGAGGACAAGCATCGGAATAATACAGAGGTCTTTCTTTTTCAGCGATTACCTGTTATATCCTAATGACTATATGATGGAGAAGATGACTCATGCATATATGATTGATAAAATTTTCCGGGGAAAAATGCTTCTTGAAGGATATCCAAGAAACAGTGTATTTCTGGATAAAACAAACATTAAAGACAGGCTCGGTCTTGGCGATAAAACTGTTTATGCATATCTGCCTACATATAAGGGAATTTTAAGCAAAAGAAAAGATGAAAAGCAAAAAGAGGATGTTGAGAAATTTCTTGATAAAATAAATTCCAGGTTTTCTGACCATCAGATTTTATTTGTCAAATTCCACCCGTACAATCAATCAAAAATCGATTTTTCAAGATATGGTCATATTAAAGCTTTTCCTGACGGCTTTGAAAATTATGATATTTTAAACATTGCCGATGTTCTGGTTACTGATTACTCCAGTGTGTTTTTTGATTTTGCAAATAGCGGAAAAAAGATTGTTATTTTTAATTATGACGAGGAGGAATATTTAAAGGACAGAGGATTATATATTCCTTTAGAGTCCCTTCCTTTTCCAAAAGTTCAAAATACAGATGAGCTGATTGATGAACTCAATGGATTGAAAAATTATGACGATGAGAAATTTGTCAAGGAATTTTGCAGATATGACTCAAAAGACAGCGTGAAACGTATATGCAGTAGTGTGATTGGCGGCGATATTGTCTGTAAATATGGACAAATTGAAAATCCGAATAAGAATATTCTATTTTATGTCGGGTCTATGGATAATAGTGAAGTGAAAAATAAACTTATTCAAATGCTCGAAGAGATGGAAAATGTGAATGTTTTTCTTTCATACAAACAATGGGATAAAAACATAAATGAAAATTACATGACGCTATTTGATGACATTCCCAAAAACGTTGAATTTTTGCCGTTAAGTCATAATATCGCCCCGACATTTAAGGAAAAAATAGACTTGATAAAGTTCATTAAAGGCACGGAATTAAATGAGAACTTGATAAAGTTATTCAACCGGTCTTATAAAAGACAGTACGGTAATTTTAAATTTGATTTAGTAATAGATTTTGCAAGCAACGACCTTGAATCATTGATATTTGCACATTCAGGACTTGACAATGCAATTGTAACTGATGAAAGCACACAGTCTAAAATCTCCAGTCAGTTCAATAAAATCTATAGTATATCAGATATTGATTTAGAAAAAATCATTGGTGAGGACAGATGACATTTGTAAGCATAATTATTCCATTTAATAAAGAAGAGAGATACCTGAAAGACTGCTTAGACAGCATCAGTGAAGAAAATATAAGTGATGCTGAAATTATTTTAATATTAAATAATGCTGATGATTCGATTTATGAATTTTTAAATGATTACAGTGATTTAAAAATAAAAACAATCTCATTCGATAATAGGATTGGTGTTGCAAAGGCACGTAACATCGGATTGGAAAATGCCTGCGGAGAATATGTGTACTTTATAGACAGTGATGATTATTTAAATAAGGATTCATTAAACAAACTCATTGACGCGGCTAAAAAAACCGGCGCCGATTTAATAAACGGTGAACGTATAAATACATATTACATCCGCAATCGTTTTAATGAAGAATTAGAAAAACCCCATATTGTCCCCCTTGAAAAAGGCAATCTGAGTGATATGAAATATTCAATCAGACTTCTTGTCGGAGAAAAAACAGACAGATATGAATTAATGTCCTGTCTGCACTCTTTGATTAAAAGAGAGAAAATTTCAGATACCAGATTCGACGAAAAACAAAGATACTTTGCAGATTATTACTTTATGATTGATGCTTTGGAAAACATCACTAGCTTTTATGGCGTTGAGGATGCCGTCTATGCAAAAAGAATAAGGGATGATCCTGTAAATATCACATCACTCAATCAGGAAATTGAGGATGACAGTCTTCTGATTCATTTAAAACAGTTTTCTGAAATTAAAGGCATTTTAAAAAATAAAAAGGATGTGAAATTTCAGATTTTAAATTCAGAAGTTTCCCGCACAATGTATGATTTTTACTATCATGACTTTGCACTTAAATACATCACTGATAAAGACGAGAAATGGAGAAATGAGTATTTTAATGAAATGGGTAAAATATCTAAATATTTCAATCCCGAAGATATAAACTGGAAATCCAGATATGAAATAAATGCACTGCAGTCAGGAAATGCCAAAACATTTAAAAGACTTGTTCAATCCCGTTACATATATGTGAATCTTAAAAGAATAATGGAAAATCACAATAGATTTAATTCCACATTATACTATGGAATTTATAATAAAAAAGAGATTAAAGACAATCAGATAATATTCATTAGTTTTGGGGGCAAATACTACTCAGATAGTCCGAAATACCTCTATGAATATTTATATGAACATTATAATGACAGATTTGATTTTGTCTGGGTTGTTAATGATACATCAATTGAGATTCCAGGAAATCCCAAAAAGGTAAAAAGATTCACACGTCAATACTACAAAGAGGTTGCCAGATCCAAATATTGGGTAACCAATGGAAGACATTCTGACAGACTGAATAAAAGAGACGAACAGGTTATTATATCCACATGGCACGGCACTCCCCTTAAAAAACTCGGATTGGATATTGGAGACATTTACAGTAAAAACCCTAAAATCAAACAATCTTATATTAAGCACGGTGTGGAATGGGATTATCTGATTTCACCAAACAGATACACATCAAATATTTTAAAAAGTTCTTTTGCATACTCAGGAGATATTCTGGAAACAGGCTATCCGAGAAATGATATTTTATATAATGCAGATGAAAGCCAGATTAGTCAGATTAAGAAAAATTTGAATTTGCCTGATGATAAGAAAATTATTCTTTACGCTCCAACATGGAGAGACGATGAGTTTTATGAATCAGGTTCCATAAAATTTACTTTAAAACTGGAATTGGATAAGTTAAAAGAAGCTATAAGTGATGAATACATTATTCTAGTAAGAACTCATTATTTTATTTCCAATAATCTTGATTTGTCAGAATTTGAAGGTTTTGCTTTTGATGTTAGTCAATACAATGATATTGCAGAATTGTATTTAATCAGTGATATGCTAATCACCGACTATTCAAGTGTGTTTTTTGACTTTGCAAATCTTAAAAGGCCAATTTTATATTATACCTATGATTTGGATAAATATGAAGGTGTGCTTAGAGGATTCTACATAGATATTCGAAAAGACGTCCCGGGTCCGTTACTGTTCACTACAGAAGAAATAATTGACAGTATTAAAAACATCGAATCCATTAAAGATGAATACAGCGAAAAATACGATGAATTTTACGAAAGGTTCTGCAGTATCGATGATGGAAACGCATCAAAAAGGATTGCTGAAATAGTTTGGAAAGAGAATATATAAACAATTAAAATCAAATATAATATTAAAGGTGTTAATAATGTATAATAAAATTTTACTCCCAACTGACGGGTCAGGATATGCTGATCAAGAAATCGATAGAGTAACTAAATTGATAGACTGTGACGGTGAAATAATAATATTATCAGTTGCTGGAAAATTAACTTCAAGCGCTTTTCAAAGCAGAAAACATGTTCAAAAGGTTAATGCAGGAATGTTAAATGAAGCTAAGGGAATTGTGGCAAAAATGAAGAAAAAGTTCCCTGAAGGATACAATATCAAAACTATTGTTAAAACAGGTTTTCCGGCTGAGACAATTAACGAAGTCGCTGAAAAAGAAGGGGTTGAATTAATCGTTATCTCATCTTCAGGAAAAAGCGGTCTTCACAAGTTTATAATAGGCAGCGTAGCTGAAAAAGTCTTAAAGACTGCTGAACGAGATGTTTTGTTAGTTCACAATACTGATTAAGGGGAAAACATGGATATAAAAAATATTGTTATCATTGCAGTTGCAATAGTTTTAATACTTGGAGGTATTTTTGTATACATCTCAGCAAATACACATGATACAAAAATTAGTTTTATATCAAACAGTACAATACAAAACGGAGATAACATCACTGTTCAACTTAAGGATGTATATAAAAAAGAAATTTCCGGCCAAATGATTGATTTAAAAATCTTAGATGATTCAGGTTGGGCTCATAAGTATAATGTGACTACTGATGAATCAGGCCAGGGCAGTATTCAGGTTTTAGGATTCGATAACGGAAACTACACAATACATGCAAATTATAATGGAACTTTATTTTTAAGGGAATCCCATCAAAACTTTGCTTTTTCAATTGATGATGGATATTCATAATATTTCCATTATTCTTTTTAATTTTTGATTTAATATTGCTTAATTATCTGAAAGTTCATATAAATTGTAAAAAACAGATAATACTTAAAAATTGTTTATTGAACTGATTAACATCCAATTTGATATAATTCAAATCCATTTTCAACAATTTTTTTATCATAAATGTTTCTTCCATCAAAGATAATTTTCTGATTCATTCTTTCTTCAAGTTCGATTAAATCAAGGTTTCTAAATTCTTTCCATTCAGTAATGAGAATTAAACCGTCCGCATTATTTAATGCATCATAACGTGAGTTAAAAAACTCAATATTGTCCAGATATTCATTAGGCATTGATTTTATAAATTCTTCTGTTGCTTGCGGATCATATGCTTTTATTTTTCCGCCTTTATTAATGATTTCCTTACAGACAACACGTGATGTGGCTTCCCTTACGTCATCTGTTCCTGGTTTAAATGAAAGTCCCCAGATACAAAAGGTAAGGTCTGATAAATCATTTCCAAATCTATCAGTTACTTTGTTTGCTAAAACTTTCTTCTGATTTTCATTAACCAATTCAACATTTGATAAAATACGTGGTGTATAACCGTTATCCTTTGATGTATTTATAAGTGCTTGAACATCTTTTGGAAAACAGCTTCCCCCATATCCGCATCCTGCATAAATAAAATCATAACCAATACGTTTATCACTGCCGATACCTAAACGGACATTTTTAACATTTGCTCCGGTAACTTCACAAATATTGGCTATTTCATTCATAAATGATATTTTAGTGGCAAGCATTGCATTAGCTACATATTTAGTCATTTCAGAACTTTTAACATCCATTAAAACAAAACGGTCATGATTTAATACGAATGGAGCATATAATTCTTTAAGTATCTCGAACACTTCTTCTTTTTCAGCACCAATAACAATCCTATCTGGATGTAAGCAATCCTCAATTGCATGACCTTCCTTTAAAAATTCAGGATTGGAAGCTACTTCAATTTTAACATAAGATTTCCTTTCTTTAAGAATATCATTCATCATCTCTTTTACTTTAAAACCAGTTCCGACAGGAACTGTTGATTTAATAACAATCAAAGTGTCTTTTGTGATGTTATTTGCAACATCATTAACTGCTGAAAAGATATAATTTAAATTGCAACTACCATCTTCTGCCATTGGTGTGCCTACTGCAATAAAAACAATATCAGAATCATCTAGTGCTTCTTTAATATCCGTAGTGAATATAAGATCTCCGGTTTCCTGGCTGTTTTTTACAAGAGTTTCAAGGTTAGGTTCAAAAATAGGCATGATATTGTTTTTCAGACCTTTAATTTTTTCATTATCAATATCGACACAATATACCTTATTACCCATTTTTGCAAAACATGCTCCAGTTACAAGCCCCACATATCCAGTTCCAACAACAGTTAATCTCATACTTATCATTCCTTTACATAGAATATTGAATTATTAAATTTATCTGTTTATTAATCTTTTAATAAATCTCAATGGCTTTGTTAATTTCCAGCTTTTTGAAGACAAAATCTGATTTATTTTATTTTTATTTTTTTTTATTTTCTTTTTCTAAATCTTTAATTTCCCTGTTAAGACTATTATTTTCTTCTATTAAATATTTGTTTTGAACCTTAATATAATTTAAATTAAAGTTATCATATGAAGTTGAAGATGTGAAAGATTCAAAATTAACTTTATTTTTATAGGTTAATGAATTAAAAAACTCGTTATAAATCTTATTGTTTTTAAAATATAAAAAATGTTCCTTTATTTTATTAAAGAATTCTGATTTATATTCCTCTTCAGTTTTTGAAAACCATAAAAAACATTCACTAACTTTGCTGTTGTACAGTTTATGTTTATATTGTTCAAAACGGTTACATTCTTTAAATACATCCCAGGTAAGATCAGTTATTTCTATAATGTCCATATACTTATAATTGCCTAATGTGGTTGTTGAATTCGAATGTCTCCTGCGGATATATAAATATTCAGGATAAATATACATTCTTTTGGCACTGAGAATAACTTTCCAGAAGAAAATATTATCTTCAAAAATAACTCCTTCCGGGAATTTAATGGAGTTATCTCTAATGAATTCATGACTATAAAATTTATTAACCGGTGATCTGGCTGTTGAAAAAATTAAATTACCCATATCTTCATGATTAAATACGACTCCATTTTTAAATTTGGATAACTTTTTTAAATCATAGTTAGGGGATTTAAAGTATTCATTGCTTTCATCATCATAATTTATCATTTTAAACATTACAACATCTAATGATTTATCAGCCGCATTATTGTAGAGGGCTTCAAGCGCACCGGGTTTTAAGATATCATCTGCATCCATAAAGTAAATGAATTCACCCTGTGATAAATCCAACCCTTTATTTCTAGCAGCGCCCTGTCCTTTATTTTCTTGAGAAAATATTGTAAAACGAGGATCTTTTCTATTATACTCACTTAGAATTTCTAATGAAGAGTCTGTTGAACCGTCATTTATACAGATTATTTCAATGTCTTTTAATGTTTGATTAATGATGCTATCTAAGCACTCCTCCAAATATTCTTCACCGTTATACACCGGGATAATTACGGAAACCTTAATCATGAATTTCACCTGATAATTATTTATATTAAAATTTATTGCCTATTAATCTTAAATATTTAGTAATTTTCCAACTTCTAGAAGAGAGAACATCTTTTTTAAATTTTTTCAATGATTTAATTTCTTTTTTAAGAGAGTTATTTGCATTTCTTAATGAATTATTAGTTGCTCTTAACTGTTCACATTCTAAAATATGATTATCAAAATTGGATAGAGAATCGTAACTTAAATTATTTCCAAGCATATCTGATTCATTAAGAACAAACATTGAAGAAGAAAAATTTAATGGAATGTGCCCCTTATTTTGACCAGTAATATATATTTTAATATTATTTGCATTGCCTTCAAAAGGCAGATTAGATAAATCTGATAAAAAATGCAGATATTGCATATTAAAATCTCTTTCAACACTACAATCTAAAATTAAAATGGCATTGGGAATATATTTTTCTTTTTTCATCATTTCAATAGCATTAATTCTGTATCCATATTTATTGATGATTTCATCATCATCCATATTTATAAAAATATATTTTTTAAAGCTTTCCCAATAGTTAAACCAAAGTTCATTTAAATAAAATTGAGGAATGTCACAGATTGCTGTGGAACCTTTAACCATGGTAGATAAAAGAAGTGAAGTGTATCCTCCTGCAGAAGATCCATAGAACAGAATATTATCATTTTTTAATCCTAAATTTTCAGCAATAGCAAGAGAAATATCTCTAATTTTTTCTAAATAATAATCCTCCTTGGTTCCCACACCATATCCGCAATAAATATCATCATTAATATAATTTGTAGGATCATTAAAACAAATCATAGAATCTTTAACATCTTTACACCATGACCATCTATTAAGATAAGGACGAGTCCTATCAATAGGTTTATTGGATGGTATAGCTCCACTTGCTTGAACAATTAATTTTTGACTATTTTCTTTTAAATTCATAAAAAATTCATACTTAACATCATTAATAAAGGTAATTAATCCAAAAGACTCGTTGTAAGGTAAATCTGCTTTGGAAATATCATCAAAGTTAATTTGAATAATATTGTCTGTCAATTGATTCATAAAATAACTCCTATTATTAATTAAAAATAACTAATTTTCATCAGATAAAATCCATTCATAAACTCTTTTACAATTATCAGTATCAGTATACATGAAAAAATCATCAACGCGTGATTTGTATTTGTCTTCCATCTCGCAATTGTTAGCTATATAAAATTTAATTTTATTGACCAAATCATTTTCCTCTTTTATCACATCTCCAAAACCCATAGTATCATATTTGAAATATCCGTTTTCCGAATCAAAATGATAATCAGAACCGTAATGATAATAAATCAAAGGTTTTTTTAGATAGGCAAAATCAAAGAAAATAGAAGAATAATCTGTGATTAAGATAGATGACTCATTAAAAATTTCCTGATATTTTTTTTCATAATCAATAATGACATATTCGTTTTCATCAAAAACATCAATGAACTTATACAAATTAGGATGCGGTTTGAATATGATTTGATAATTGTTTTTTTCAGCAAAATCAATTAGATTCCTGTTATTGATTAAATTGTTCCACCTTTTAAAATACTCTGAGTTAACTAACTCAATTTCAGATTTAATATAATTTCTCCAAGATGGCATAATTACAATTTGCTTTTTAACATGATTATTATTTAAATTATCATATCTTGGAAGGCCTAAAGCCTGGATAATTGATTCATCATAATTGTATCCGTCTTCTAAAAGAGAATTCTTTTCAAGAACGGATGACGCTAAAATTAAAGAGAGATTTTTACTGTCCTTTTTAAGCCATCTTGACATATTGTCTTTAGAAACACCATGTCTTAAATAATACTTTTTAAGTGTGAATAAACCGCTTAAAAGACGATTGTTTTTATTCCAAAATGGATTGAAGTCAGAATCTCCAGGGTGTGATGAAATAACCTTTTCAGCAAATAAATAAATAATTTTATGTTTAATAGAACCAAAAGCTAAAACATTCTTATTAATTTTTAATAAACGATTATAATCCACACTGTCTTTATTTACAACAAAATAATATTCAATATCTTCTTTTTGATTAAGGGAGTATTTAAAAAGATGTTCCGCATTATCATCCGCTAGATTTTTACGGTCCATGAAAATCCATATTCTTTTATTTTTCATGAAAATAAATAAAATCAGATATGAAAATCTAAATAGTATGCCTTTAATCCAATACTGAGGCCTATCTGAAATGATTTTTTTCAAATCGAAAAACTCATTTTTAAGTATTTTACTAAAAGAGTTATTGGTAATAATAATTGCATTTAATTTAAATAAAATCAAGCAGTCATCTAAAATAGAATAATGGCTATATTTAGATAAATTTGACTGTTTAGAAAAGTTAAATTTAGGGTAAATTTGAATTTTATCAAGGTTATCTTCATAAACTAATCTAAAAGAAACTTTCAATTCATCAGTATTTAAATATGAAATCGCTTCTTTAATAGGGATTTTAAAATCAAATGAGTAATACCAATTCCATAAATGGGATAAAAACTTCACTGTTTTTTTATCGCTATATTTAACGAACTGTGATTTAAAAATTTCAGTTTCACCTTTAAAATCCTTAACTGCCTCTATATAAATATTGTCGTGTGGAAGGATGCTAGTATAAAAACCTGAGCAGATAAGATTATTGTTTTTAATCTCGATAATTTGAAACCAGATATTATGTTTTGAATATTTATCGATAGTGAACTCATTATTTCCGGTTTTTAAAATAACATCATTATATGTTTTTTTTGTATTGGATCCATATTTTATAAACAGAATAAATTTCTGAACATTTTTTTCTAAAATATCTTTACTGTTCCTTAGCAGGTCATCATCAAATACATTTAAAAGTTCCCCGAAATAACTCCAGAAATATTCTTTTTCATCTTCAATGAAAATTTCAGGAATTTTAATTAGAAATTGAACTAAATATAATGCTGTATATTTAATAAATAATGGACAGTCATCTTCACTGGAAAAATATGACATAAAATTACTAAAAAAATCTAATTTATTAAAAAAGAATGTTTTATCATAATATTCCTGATTTAATCCTAAGTAATCCTCATAAGATTTAAGATAATTAATATATGAGCTTGGATGTTTTAAAATTCCATATTTAAACTTGTCAGACAACAATTTATTAACAAAAAATATGTTATATTCTAAATCAGAATTGGTTTTTATAAAAT
>NZ_JAUNXI010000018.1 GCF_030539875.1 Methanobrevibacter sp. | reverse complement strand
ATTCGGTCAATGCGAATATGATTTCTATTTTGATAGTGATAAGTATGGTTCTTGGATGAATGCTTTCAGAGCCGGATACATGAATTGTAGTGATTCCTCAGATGCATTAATTGCTCTTGCTCATGCTTGTGGTTTACCTGCAAATAAAGTTCATGGGCATTGGGGAAGTGTAGGTCATTTCTGGGCAAATGTTGCCGGGCACAAAATGGACACTACTGGTTGGATGAATCAGCGTAATTGGACACCTGCCGCTAGTCATGCAGGACCTGCTCAAAGAGGTTTGACATTTGGTGAATTTGTTGATGCCATTAAATCTGAAAATGATTCTACTGTTGTAGTGGATAACAACTCTAATGATGAGGATGTTGAGATTAAAGGTAAAGTAACAGTTGAACATATTCATAAATTCATTGATTTGCCGGAAGGTGTTTCTGCTGAGGAAGTTGCAAGATTAATCAATGAAACTACCAGTAGTGATAATTGGATTAAAAGTTTAGCAAATAATCTCCGTTTTCAGTTGGCAGATTTAAAAGCTAAATCGAAAATTGAAGGTAAACAAAAAAGGAGTAGAGGGATAATATGAAAGAATATGTAGTTTACTCAGAGAGTAGTAGGGGGTTGGGTAATGTAATGAATAGTGATAATCAGTTAGAACATATGGAGGGCAGCAATTGCTCTCCAATTCTAACTGATACTATTTTTAATCATGATAATCTTGATTTGCCCGTTTTTGAAATAAAATTAAATGGGGAAAAAGCATATGTTAATGTGGAATTGATTCCTGCTGAGGGTGTTGCTCCAAATGAAAGTTTGACTTTGAAAGCAACATTAAAAAATAGTGATGATGAATTTATTGATAATGTACATGTGTTTTTCTATGAAAATGATGTGTTATTGGGTTCTGATGAAACAGTGGATGGTGTTTGTGAGTATGAATACTCAAGTGATGTTCGTGGAGAACATATTATTGTTGTTAAAACAAATGATGAGTTGCAGTATGATGCAACAAGCACAAATGTTACTGTTTATGTTTATTATAACACAAGTATTGCTTTAAATGTATATCCTAATGTTATAGATGTTGCAGATACCGTTGTTGTTAATGCTACTCTTTTACGTGATGATAATGTTCCCATAAGTGGAGGTGTTGTTGAAATTTATAATGATGATACATTATTAAATTCAAGCATCACTGATGAACAGGGAGGATGTTTGAATTATTATAATGCTCATGATTTAAAAAGAGATTATGGGAGCGATTTAAATTTTAAAGCTGTTTTTAATAAAACTGTTGAGTATTTGCCTTCACAATCCCCTATTGTAACTAAAACCATAAAATTATCTGAACCATCTATTAATTTACACTATCCTTCGGCACAGTATAATACTGGAGATACTATTCCTCTAACTTTTTATGTAACTGATAAAATGGGTAATCTTTTAGAAGGTATTGAATTGATTATTGATATTTTGGATACTCAATATACCGGAGTTACTGATAATAATGGGCAATTTGTTCTGAATTATATTGTTTCATCTAATGGAGATATGGTTGTGGAAGTAAGTTCGGTTGAAAATAACTATTATTCTTCAAAAACTATCTCTGAAACAGTTACTGTTGGAAAATTAAATACTGTTACTTCTCTAACAAGCAGTAATAGTTCATCAAGTATTAGTTTTATTGAGGATTTCACATTATCTGCAACCGTATCCTCAGAGGATAATCAGACTATCAATGGCACTGTTAGTTTCTATGATGATGATAAATTATTAGAAACTGTATCATTAACAGGTAATGTTGCTAATTATAATTATTCTGCTACTGAAATTAAAGAACATACTTTTCATGCAGTATTTAACGAAACAGATGAGTATAATTCATCTCAAAGCAGTAATGTTGTTGTTAATATCATTAAAGATAAACCTCTGATTACTGTAATTACATCAGATATTTACTCTGGTTGGAAAGTAGGAGCTATTCTAAAAAATAGTAAAGGTACTGTATTGGCTAATAAGTCTGTTGTGCTTAGTGGGGCTACAAGTGGAACATTAACTACAAATATTGAAGGTAAAGTGACAAAAGCATTTAATGGAACAGCAGGTTCTAGTTACACTATAACTTACAAATTCAATGGAGATTCTAAATATGAATCAGTTAGCATTTCTAAAACATTTAAAATATTATCTCCAAAAACAGAAAGCAAATGTCCTGGAACATGGGATGTTGCTGCGGAAACAACCTCCACTCGCAGTTGGACAGATGCTTACACTGACTGTAATACGAATTATGCAAGATGTACAAACATTGCAACTTCATCTGGAAGTCATAAGAAACCTTGCTTACTATCAAAAGTTATTAAATTTTCATTGCCTTCTGGTTGCACAGTAACAAATCTTAAAGCAGATTGGAAAAGCCAACTTGTTAAATATACGAGTGGAAGTGGGTATGCTTCAATCGGTGCTCCAACAATCACTATTTCAGGTGATGGGTCAGGTTCAACTCATACAAAAACTGCAGGAACTCCTGGAAAAGGCACATATGTTTCAGGAACATTCAATTATTCAGGAGCAACAGCTGCCGGTTTGAATGATGGAGTTACAGTTAAAGCACAATTCCCTGCAAATACAAGTGGTGAAATAGGACAAATATATTTCATTGGTGTTAAATTAACTGCAACATATATTCCTGCACAGGGGGCGATATAGAATGGTTACAGTTGAAAAATATGCTCAAAGCATCACACAAACAAGTGGATCATATAAAGGTGAGAAATATTATCGTAAATGGACTAATTTAGATAATCTTAAAAGTGGTGTTAATTGGGCTAATTGTGGTGTTACAAGTAGTAATAATGATTATACTTTAATTGGAGGTAAAACGGGTACTTGGAACAGACCCAGCACCATTAGTCTTAAAAATTTTGGTTTTAATATCCCTGCTCATGCTAAAATAACTCGTATTCGTGTAGGTTATACTCATCGTAAAAATCGTATAGGTGGTGCTTATGGTGTTTTTGCTTCCCCTACGATTTCATTATTAACTACAAGTTATAATGCGAAAGGATATGCTGTTCCAACAAGTAGTAAAAGTTTCGTTACAACTTTTAGTAATGTTGATATTTCACCATCTAAAATCAATAATGGTAATTTTGGAGTTAAAATTAATTATCCTGCAAATAGTAGTACTAATCCTGCACAAATTCAGTTAAAAGATGTTTGGGTGGAAGTTACTTATACAGATTTTAGTTTTAGTATTAGTTCTTCAGCAATGCAAAATGAAGAATATCTTGTTGGGGATTCTGCAGAAATTAATCTTTCATTAACTAGTAAAACTGGAAATATAAGTTCATATGCTTCGAAAGTTAGTTTTTCATTACCTTCAGGTGTTGTTTTTAAAGAAAAAACAAGAGGGAATGGTGTTTTTACAGTTAATGGAAATGTTGTCACCTGGCAAGGTAATTTCCAAAACACTAAATCCATTAATGTAGGCTTTAAAGTATTATTCACAACAAGTGGGAACAAATCATTACTTTTCAGAGAATCAACAACAAATACAAGTACTAAAACAATTTTTAAAGTTTCAGATAATCGTATAGAGTTGTATGTTGATTATGATGAGGTGATTAATAGTGGTGAAGATGGTGAGCTTCTGGTTTCTGTTGTTTCAGAAAAAACAACTAATACTTCCTCACCAGTTAATATTAACTTTCCGGATAATTTTGAGGTTTCACTTCTTAGTGGAAATGATCAAGTAATTTTTGATGGAAATAATTATGTTTTTACTCCTGAGTTATCTGAACAAAACGTCTCAGAAATGGCATTTAAAATAAAGTGCCATATATCTGGTAATCATACTTTCACTACTGTTTTTGAGAATGTTACAAAAAACTATAATATCAAAATTAAAAACAGTGAATTAACAATTCCTTTTTTCTCAAAAATAGTGTTAGATGAGAAAATTTTAGATCGTTTGGGAGATGGGAAAACATATACTGTAAGCAGTGTATTTAAATTACTGCTTGATGTTGATAATATTAACCTTTTTGACCCATACAATAACAATTATCGTTTAGGTGTTTTTAATGGTGAAAAATATGATGATTTTACAGATTCAGATTATTTAAATTATACTTATTTCTCTGAATCCGTTAGTGCACCTAATGTTGAAGAGGAATTAAGTGTTGATTTTATTTATCACTCAGAATATCCTGTGATAATTTTTATTACTGGAGAATATCTTGAAGCAAATGCAAGAGCATTTAAAATACAATACACTTATCCTTGCTTGATGGAAACAGAATTTATTGTGAATCGTGAAGCACCCGGTCTTTTCCCTTATCCAATAAAACAAATAAGCAGTAGTGATGATTTTTGTGTTGCGAATGTTCCAAGCAATAAGAGTACCAATCCAATTCGTGTGTATGGTTTCGATATATCTGGTTTGGCATTAGAGAATAATGTAGTTATCCAAGGAGTTAGTGTTGATTTTGATGTTAATTGTGATTCAGAATTTGCATTACTGATGAAATTAGTGATAAATAATAAAACTGGTCAAAGAAGCATTAATGTCAATCCCACAACTGATTCTCAAAGTATTGGTGGGGAATTTGACTTATGGGGTCTTAGTTTCGATGATTTCCTTGATGGTAATCTTGATAATTTTGAATTAGAACTAAACCTGCTGAACGCATTTAACTATGATAGTTACATTGAACTGAATAATATTAAAGTCACATTCCATTATCTTGAAGTAGAAGAATCACTGGTAAAATGTCGTGTGAATGGTAAGGATGTGAGATATTATAATATGTTCCTTAATACTGTGAAAATTCCTGCAGGTACTGAAAATGAGGTTAAATACTTGGATGTTGACGGAACCGATTCAACAATAGCATATCGTAGCAGTATTCAGAAAAAAGAAATTGAAATTGAATTTAGTGTTTTTGGTTGTACCATAACAGAAACTGCAAAATTCCTTGAACGTATTGGGAGATTATTTGCTAATGAACGTGATAAATTCAACAAACCTATCTTAAATACTATTGAATTTTCACATTATCCTGATAGGATTTGGGAATTCATTACTGAAGATGCAATTGATGCTAAGGCAGAATCTGCTAATTATGATGGAACTATAAAATTAATTGTCCCATCTGGTACTAGTATCAACAAGAATATGAATATTTCTAACGCATACGGTGTGAATAATAGTATTGCAAAAGTCAATCCTGAAATTTACGTTGTTGCATTGGAGAATACGGTAGTTATTACTGAAGACAGAAGTAATCAGGAATTAATTATTCGTGGCAATAACATTGTTAATAAATTATTACGAATTGATTGTAGCAATCGTGAAGCATATTTGCTTGAAGATAACCCTGATAATGCTGAAGAGTATGTAAATATAAACATTACTTCTGATGTTGATATTAATTGTGACTGGTTCGTCATACAAGGAGAATATAGTTTCAACTGTAATAACACTGCAAATATACAATCTGTTAGATTTTTTGAAAGGTGGTAATGTGAGTTTCACAGTATTAATACTAAATCAACAAGAAGAACCGTTAAAATATCTTGATACTGAACAATTGGAAATAAAACAAGTCAGCGAAATAGGAGAACTACAGAGGATAACTATAACTTATCCTCTTGACACTGCAAATATTAATCTGACAAAAGAATTATTCAAAATAGGTAATAAAGCATGGGTTCCTGAAAAAAATTGTTTAAATGGTTGTTTATATGTAATTAGTAATTCAATCAAATACGATTACTGGGACAAGAATAATGTGGAATTGGAATTGGAAGAAGTGCTTGTCGAACTAAATTATGTTGAACTATTTAAACAATATTCTGCTGAAACAAAAACAATTAACAGGACATTGCTAGAGGAACAATTTGGGAATTATTTCAATATAGGTGTTGTCGAACCATGTATGGGCAGTAGAGGAAATGTCGCACTAAATGGTACAATGACTAAATTAGGGCTTTTACGATACATTGAAGAAGAAACAAGCAATATTTTCAAAACAAGATATGAAAAAGACACAGAAAATAATATTATACACAGATACCTTGATTTTTTACAACCATCACATGCAGGTATTGAACACGATAGAGTTATAGATTTAAACTTCAATGCCGAAAATATTGAACATGAAATCACAGAATCCGATACATACAAAGCAATTGCTCCAGTATTAAGTTTAAATGGAAGTGGAGAAGCTGGTGAAGTAACACGTGCAGATCTACAAACAATCATCAACGAATGGAATAATCTTGTTGTTAGCAAAGGCACTAACATTCCAATGATTATTGAAAAATCAACTGACGAAAATAATAATGTTATTGAAACAGTAACTGCTTATTGGGCAGCTCCATTTGAAAAACGAGCTAATGAATTATTTATTCGGGACGATGTTGAAACCGAAGTGGAATATAATACGATCCTATCAAAAGGTGAAAATCCCACTTCACTAATACTTCCCAAGATTGGTGTAATTCAAACATCAGAAACAAACAAATATGTTATTTACAATAGATGCGCAAATACTTTGATTGATAAGAGATACCCTAAATTAAATCTTGAAGTTGACTTGAAAGATATAACTCAAATTAACGGAGATAATAATTTTAATGTGTATGATAGATTGTATGTGAAAGTACCGGGTTATTCTAAGTTAGTAAGAGTTCAAATTTCGAAAATTGAAAAAAACCCGCACTTACTTGGAGAAACTAAAATCACTTTAGCTAATGCAGACATCGGAACGAGAATTAATCAAAAAGCAACAAGGATCACTGCAAGCAATACAACTATTAAAAAAGGAGGATTTGTCACTGCAGTATTAAAAACTGAAGATGAACTACTCAGTGATAAATTATGTTCAATCAATATAACCAAACCTGAGACCACTATAACAACTACTAAAAATGTCACAACTACAACTACTTCTGAACTTAAAGAAGGTACCGGAATTCATGTTTACATGAATACTGATAACATTAATTCAAAATCAAGTGATAAAAAATTAATGAATGATATAGCAGATTTATTGAGGAAAAGAGGATATAGTGTCACAGTTGGTGGAATTGGTCCATCCACACATTATAAGGATATTTCAAAAGTTAAAAAGAAGGGCATCTATTTCACACTGTATGGTGGGCTATGTGCTGGTACTTTAAAAGAACAATGTTATTCTTCTCATTATCATTCAGTTCTGAAAAAGAAAAAAGCAAAAATGGTTATAGGTTTGTATAATCGGGTATTAACTGATAAGTTTCTTCCAAGAGCTCATGATGATAATTTCAGCCCATCAAGTTTTAAAGGATGGAATAAACCTCGAACCAATCTATTGAATGCAGGTATTGGGATTGCAGAAGGCAAGTCTGCAAAAGAAATCGCAAGTAATTTTCCTGGTTTCAAGAATAAACCATCAGCTAAAACTACAACAAAGAAAACAACCAAACCAGTCACTACTACAACAACTGAAAAAGCAATAACTAAAACATACACTGCAAAAACAGATGCGGAAGGAAAATTTAAAATAAAAGTTAACTTAAATCCGGGAGATTATGCCGTTAACTTCAATTTCGGTGGCGACATTGAATATGGTGCATCTAGTAAAGAAATTACATTAAAAATAAAATAAATTAAAGTATGAGGAAAAGAATATGGTTAAATTTAGCAAAAAAGAAATGAATAAAGCATCAAAGATTATAAGAACATCTATAAAAAATAACAAAGGATTGCCATCATCAGTTACAATGACTGATATGGCTGGTAAAAATCATAAATTAAACAAAACACATTATAACGGATTATTTGAAGCACAAAATGTCTTCATACGTAAGCATGGAAGGTATCCCAATTATGTCACTTTAAATTCAACAGCTAACAATCCTTTAGTGTTGGATTATCAGAATAATGCATATAATTGCGGACCAACAAGTCTCTCGATGGCTATTCAAATGTTATACAGCTACATAAGTGAAAAGGATTGTGCTAAAAAATGCAAGACTAATCATAATGGTACCAGTCCAGAAAATCTTATTGCTGGTGCAAAAAGTCTTGGTTATAAAGTAACAAAAATTACCAGGATTTCATCCGCAGTGAAAAATAATTTACGATTAGGCAAAACAGTAATTGCACATATTGAAACTGGTGGTAAGACCAAACCATCATGCTTAGGTTATGTGAATAATTACGGCCATTATATTTTGATTTATGGCGTATCTGGTGATTCATATCTTGTGGCTGATCCGACAAAAGGATTGAAAAGGTGTAAGTTTTCACAGATTGATAATGCCACTAATGGCAGGTCTATCAATTATTACAGTGTAACTCCAATATAATTCTCATTTTTTTTTACGATGATGTATGTCTAAAAAGTCATCCAGTTAGTAGCCTCGAATGTGAACTTGGATGTAAAAAGTTAGTTGGCCAGGACCATTATTTTTTTGTTCCTGGTTTATTTTTTTTAGTGATTTATTACTTTTCAAATTATCTCTCTTACAACCCTCTCGGAAATTATACTATTTTTTTTGTTCATTTAGTATTATACGAACAGTTATTTTTAACCCATCAATAAACTATTTTTAGAAGTACTCTCAAATTATATAAATAGAGCATTAAAAATAGGATAAATTTATAATACATATATTGATAAATATATAAATAATTTAATCTTATAGAGAGATACATTATTTATAATTTTGGAGGAGAGTATTTGTCAAAACCTAATCAAAATCAACAACAAGAATACAGAAGAGTGAGAACCCCTAAAAAAGGAGAAATCCCTGGAGTGGTAGAACAAATCATGGGCCATGGGAAATTAAAAGTTCGTTGCGCTGATGGACATATGAGAATGACTAGAATCCCTGGAAAAATGAAAAAACGTATTTGGATTCGTGAAGGAGACGTTATTCTTGTAAAACCATGGGATTTCCAATCTGATGAAAAGGCTGATGTGATTTGGAGATACACAAAAACCGAATCAAATTGGCTTGAAAGAAAAGGCTACTTAAAAATGTAGTCTAATAAACTTATTTTTTTGATTATAATGGATTCCAAAATAGCAAAAGCTGATGAAAAACACAAAAAAATACATTCCCGCAAAAGAAAAAAAGATAGCTCCGATAGAAAAGTGGGAAATGAAATTTTTGATAAAATAACATTAGAAACATTATATAAATTTGCTAATCAGGGATACATTAATATTTTAAATGGAGCCATAAGTACCGGAAAGGAAGCCAATGTACTTACAGGCGTTACTGACGATGAGAAATTCATAGCCGTAAAAATTTACAGAATCGCCACATCTGATTTTAAAAAAATGGATTATTATCTTAAGGGAGATCCTAGATTTAACCTTAAAACTAAAAATAAACGAAAAATAATCTATTCATGGGTTACCAAAGAATATAAAAATTTAAAAAGACTTGAAGCAGCAGGAGTAAATGCGCCCAAACCGATTACAAGCGCCAATAACATACTACTAATTGAATTTATTGGAGATGAAAACGGAAATCCTGCACAGCCTGTAAAAAACCAGCCACCAAAAAATCCTGAGGAATTCTTCAATAAGCTATTAGTAAACTTAAAATTATTTGTAAATGAAGCAAAACTGGTACATGGGGATTTGTCAAATTACAATATACTGAATAAAAATGAGGAACCTGTGATTATTGATGTTTCACAGTCAGTAGTTTTAGACAATCCAATTTCAAAGGAACTTCTTGAAAGAGACATTAACACACTTGTTCGCGAATATACCAAACTTGGTGTTGAAACTAGTTTTGAAGAAATCTGGGAATATGTTGGACCAGCCTTTTGAATCGTTCATATAAAAAAATAAGAGAAAAATAAAGGCCAAAATCTATCCAATATTTTCTAAATTGCACTACTTTAAATTTTCATCCAATAACCTTGGACCTTTAGGATTTTTGCTACTTACCACTTTTCGTCCGGTTCGATTTTCCAATTCCCTTAAGGCACTACAGGCAATGTTTCCACTATCTCTTGCAACAATTTGCTTTCTTTAAAGCCCTGAGGATTTTCGGTTTTGGTGATTTCAGTAGTGGCCAACTCTCCCAGCATACAAATAACCAGTTCGGCATTGGTCATGTTATCGCGAAGGTTCTCCTTTTTCACCCTTTAATCTTTTTATGCTCCCTAGTTGTTATGCCAAAAGATGCTTGACTAATCTCATTGGCGAGTATTGCATATTCTTCACCTTTTTTTAAACACATGCCCTACCATTCAGCAGTCAAATCCTTTCTTATTTCAATGCGCCCCAATCTTTGAGTAATCCATTCTTCGCTGTTGCCTTTTTCACGAAAAGTGGCAACCGCCCTTCAATAGCCATTTCTGGATCTGCTATCCCACCAGCCTTTCACTACCCATTTGAGCCGGCAACTGCTTGAATGGTTCGGCATTTGGAGAAGGTATAGACTGGATGATACGAAATAGTTGTTTTGCAGTAGCAACATCTGTTCACGCATTTTACCATCTTTAACAAGCATTTTCAACCTGTTACAAATTGTAACACTTTGAGCCCCTTCATCATAACCTGCTTTTAATTTAATTGACAATAGTCTTTTTGGTGAAAATCATAATTAAATCAATGAGGGAGCATTTGAAAAGTAATCGCAACACCCACATTTTAAAGAATTTGTAGAATTGTTTCACATTAACTGTTAAAATAAGCAATGAAATTATAAAAGACTTCCACAAATTTAATTAAGTAAAAAAAATCAAATGTTACCTGCAGAAAGGTTATCATGATAAGTTTTAAAGACATCAATAGTTTTGGATTAAACTAACTAAATCATTTAAAATAATCATTTAAATCTGTTTGAATAAAATTATCATTATTCATTTTTCCAAAATATCTATCTTTAAGTTCTGCATTAATCAATTCCAAATTTTCATTATCATTAATCAGTTTTTCAAGAAGAATTATAGCCTCATCTTTTGAAACAATGAACTTATTAAATTTAAAATAATCCCAAGATTCTTCAAATGAATCAAATATTGCTTCAATTGAAAGTTCATCTTTCAATAATCTCAAATTATTTATATTTTCTTTGTTTAAAGGCAAAGAACGAGCATTAAAAGACATATCTAAACAAATTGAATTGATTGTCAAACAAAATCTTCTCATTTCCCATTTTAATGCCTCATCTAAATTTTCATCCAATTCCGAAAATATTGCTTTAGAAGAAAAACAATCCATTAAATAATTAAAATCCATATCCTTTTCAGCTAGTTTAATATGTTCATCAAGATATTCAGAAACAATTTCATTGAAATTCCCTTCAGCAGCATTATAAAATCTGTAAAAGTCATCGAAATCAAAATTCCTTAAAAATTCAATGAACAGCCCAATCCAGGAATATTCATTTAAATAATTTTTACCTTTTTCCGTTAAAAATAGTTTATCAGAAATAAATTCATTAAAAGAGATATCATTTTCGGCAATTCTGTCAATGAGTTCTTGTTTTCTTCCTGAAACCTTCAGCCCATTTGCTCTTAGGATATCTTTTAAATCATTTACTGTTAACTCATTATTAGCAAAATCAAACCAAGTTTCTTTTGTGATTTCATAAGTGACATATCCCTCTTCAAATAATAAATCGGCAAATATATTTTGAGGCAATTTCAAATCATTTAGAATGAGAAATACCAAATCTAAATTATGATATTCATCTATGAATTTCAAAATTTTATATTGATCCAAATCATAGCTTGTAGGGCATTCTTTTCCATAATCAATGTCTTCAAGTTTGTATTTCCTATCAAATATTTTGAATAATTCTAACAAACTAGAAACCCCCGTGTCTTTATCGATGATTAATCTATCTTCAAAATCATCATCTATAAAATCAAAATCATCTCCCTCATCTTCATAAAACAGATTATAACCACAAATTTGACAGGATTCATCTGATAAATTTATCGGATTACAACAATAAGGACACAAATTAGCATTCATCTCCTGAATATTGAAATGATCGATTTGTGAATCTAAATCGTTGATAAAAAAATTAAAACGGGTAATGATTCCATCATCGGTGACTTCGCCTCGTTCATATTCCCCAGTTAAAATATCTTTAATATTTTTAGCCTTATCTTCTGAAATAATATCCCCATCAATCAAGTCTTGCATATAATCTGAAAATTCATCATCATAACCTATGATTACCTCAAAACCAAATTGAGACTTTGGCAATCTTTCTTTTAAATCAATCATCATTTGAGTAAATTCGTCAGAATTTTGCAAAAATAATTCTTTGATTTCATTAAAATAACTTTCATTTAATGATTTACGTTTTCCATACTCATTAAAATCATTTTCAAGTTCTTCATGATAATAAATTACATTCTTTCCAGGAGTTGAAATATCCATAAGAAACAAACTAGAACGAACATTTAAATCATAAATATTAGAAGACATTATCTGACCATCATCAAATTTTTCATCGGAATTAGATAAAATATCTTCATTTTTAAAATCAAAACTAATAGCACTAGCTACAATATTTTCACTTAACTTAGATGCAAATCCATAATGAATTAAAATCTCAACAATGTTTTTTGTCGGCTGTAAAATACTTAATGTATTTCCTGCTGAAAGGAGTATTATAATTTCTAATAAAAATAAGGAATATCCTCTAAATTCCGGCAAGATATAAATCTCATTTAAAACGAAATTAGTCATTGAATTTAATTCATAAAAAGCAAATCCTACAACTTTACTTTCAAATAATATTTCTTTAAATATGTCGCCAAACTTATTTTCCAGTATGAAACCTTCATTTTGAATAGATTCATAAATATATCCATAATCATTTTTTAAAATAGATTCAACATCCAAATAATCAGACAAATCATTGTGAATAATTTTAGGATCATCATCCTTTCTAATAATAAATTTTGTTGTCATGAACACCCTGTCAGATAATTGATATAATATATTTTAAAATTATCCATCAAAGAATAAAAAAGTTACTATAATTTCTGCCAAGGGACAAGACAAGGCAAATACTATAAAAACCCATATTCTTCAAAAACAATTATACAAATTATAACTTGGGACTTCAACAATTTGAATAATGTTAAACTCACATGCCCTTTGGTAATGGTCATTTTCCAAGTATTCATTAAAATCATCCAAAAAATACTCAATATCACTTGCAGTAGTTTCACATTATTCTAGGATTTTCTTAATATATTCATCTTTAGCGTTTATAGATTATAACCCAATCCTTTGTATTCGATTTAAAAAATCCTTATTGCGACTGCATGATGAAACTAAATCAACATGGCATTTGAATTCATCTTCCAGATTACTGGCTAATGACCTGTATTGAATCAAAGAAGCCACATCACCATCATCCATTATAAAGTCCAAATCACTATCAACAGTTGCATCATGTCTAGCATAAAATCCAAAAATGCCAAGCTGTTAACACCATGTTTGATAGCAATTGGAGCGGTTCTTTCAATGATTTCCTCTATTGTTAATATCATTAAAAACACACTGTTAAATTAATTATAATTAATAATGTTTTTCAAACGAAGATAAAATAAATATTTTTTCAATCTTGAACTTAATCTATCAAAAAGCATATAAAGTTAAAACAGAAATGTTACAGAAAACATTGCAAGTAAAAGTTCTTTTTATACTGAATATGTTAATCCTAAATTTTAAATAACTTCGATTAAATAATTATTATTAATTTTAATTTAAGAAAAAAGGTGAAAATATGCCAGAAACAGATTATTTAAAAGTACCTCAAAATAGAATAGGGGCATTAATTGGAAGCAAAGGAGGAGTTAAAAAAGCCATTGAAAAAGCAACAGGAACTATTCTTGATATAGATGGTGAAGAAGGAACAGTTTATATCACTCCTACTGAAGACATGGATGATCCATTAGGCGTTTGGAATGCAAATCATATTGTTAAGGCTGTAGCCAGAGGATTTAATCCTGAAGTTGCATTAAAATTAGTTAGTGATGATGTTTATTTAGAAGTAATCAGCTTACCGGCATATATCGGCAAATCCAAAAAAGCTCTTGCAAGACACAAAGCCAGAATTATTGGAAAAGACGGAAAAACACGTGAAATAATCATGGATCTGCTTGAAGTCGATATGGTGATATATGGTAAAACAGTTTCATTAATTGGTGAAATGGACAATATAATGATTGCCAAAGAAGCTATTGAGATGATATTGAAGGGTTCAAGGCATAAAACAGTTTACGGGTTTTTAGAGCATAAAAAAGAATCCTTGAAAATGAAAGAATTCAAAGATCTCGTTGGAATTGAAGACGATAAAATCGAATTCAAAGACGGAATTGAATTTGACGAAAATATGTTACAGTAACATCTTAATATGTTACTATCTTTTCTTTTTTTTACAAAATTAGCATTATAATGCAATTTTCATATAAAAATTATATTCATAATAGAAAACTATTATATACTTTAACTAACATATATAGATAGTGTATTGAAAATACCATATTTTCTACATATTTTGAACTTATTATTTTAATAGATATTTAGACAAGTTAGATAGGGTAATGTAAAAATATTAGTTTTCAAATGCTCTCTAACATTATTTAAATATAAAACCTCACATAATAAAGTTAAACATATAATTTTAGGAGGAAATTTTTTGCCGAATCAAGAACCGGGAACCGATTGGAGAAATGATTTTAAGCACTTAACTCCATCAGAGTTCTTTAGGAAAAATAAACAGATGTTAGGATTTACCGGTAAAATCCGTTCACTGACTATTGTATTTCACGAATTAATTACAAACAGTTTTGATGCAGCTGAAGAAGCAGGAATATTGCCGGAAATTGATATTGAATTAAAAAGAATTGACAAAGAACATTATATTCTCAGACATAAAGATAATGGCCCAGGTATTCCTGAAGATTATGTAATGAGAGTGTATTGTAGTATGTTTGCAGGATCCAAATTCAGAAACATACAATCCAGAGGACAGCAAGGATTAGGTTGTAGTGGTTGTGTATTACTCTCACAGATGACTACAGGTAAACCTGCCCGAGTAATTTCATGTTACAAAGAAAATGGAAATATTAAAGGAGTAAAAATGAAATTCCAGATGGATGTTAAAAACAACCGCGGAATTTTAATGCAAAGAGAGGAAATCCCTGCAGAAAGTACTGGAGTATGTATTGAATTACAATTTAAAGAAGTTTCTTACTCTCTTGCAGAACAGGGTGCTTTTGAATACATCAGAAGAACCATGATTGGAAACCCTCATGCGAAAATCACATTCAGAGACCCGTCAGGACATAAATATATATTTAAAAGAGCTGCAGACATAATTCCGGTTCTTCCAAAAGAAGTGTTACCTCATCCTAAAGGAGTGAGTGCAGACGACATAATGACAATGGCACAAAACACAGACAGCAGAAGATATAAAAGCATGCTGACCTCTTCATTATCCAGAATGTCCAATAAAAGAGTTGACGAGATAAGTGAAGTCACAGGAATTGACATGAACAAACGTCCAAAAGACATGACTTTCCAAGAAGCAGAAGCAATTGTTCACTGCTTTAAGAAAATGAAATTCATGGCCCCTCCAACTGACGGACTTATACCAATCGGATCAGAGCAAATCGAAAAGGGTATGAAACAGATTCTCAAACCTGAATTTGTAGAAACAATTACAAGAAAACCGGTAACTTATCAAGGAGGTGTTTCATTTATCATTGAAGCAGGTCTCGCATATGGCGGAGACGCCGGTAGAATTGTAAATGACCAAAGAAAATCCGAGATTATGAGATTTGCAAATAGAGTTCCATTAACTTTTGATGCTGGAAGTTGTGCTATTACAGAAGCTCTTAAAAGCATTGACTGGAAACGTTACGGCCTTAAAGATTTAGACAACACTCCATTAACTTTATTTGTAAACATTATTTCAACACAGGTACCTTACCTTTCAACTGGAAAACAAAGTGTATCTCCTGAACCTGAAATCGTTCACGAAATCAGACAGGCAACCATGAAATTGGCTCGTAAACTTCAAAAACATATAAGAGCTAAAAAAGCGGCAAAAGAAAAAGAAAAACGTTCCAAAGTATTTGAAGATTATATGCCGGTAATCATCGAAGAAGCTGCAAAACTTGGAGAAACCGGAGTTCCTGAATACCAGGAAGTCTTGGCAAAAGTTACCAAAAGAGCTCTTGCAGAATTGCTTGGTGAAAATGTTGAAGAAGAAGAGGAAGAAGAAGAAATTGAAGCAATCATTATGGAAGAAGTTGATGAAAGAGGATATGCTGTTGAAGAAGGAAATAGTACTCTTGATAATTTCACAGAAGAAGATATTGACGATGGATTTGAAGACTAGGTGATTAAATGACTGAAGTAAAGGAAGATAAAAAATCTCATAAGGAAGTTAGAAAAGAATACACCTACAATAAATTAAAAGGATTAGGTCAGGAAATCATTGAAGAAATTGAAAAGCAAAAAGTTCCTTCAATTAAAGTTCCTTCCAGAGGTACAGGAAACATTGTTTACGATGATGCTAAAAGATACTACGTGTTAGGAGACAGATACGGTAGAAGATCTTTAGGAAATGTAAAGCAAATAAGAAAATTAGGTCAAATGGTATATGTTGCCAATTTCTGTAAGGATTTGGTTGCACGTGAAAAAACAGCTACAATCAGGGAAATGTATTACGTTTCCGAAGGATGGGGAATAAGTTTCAAAACACAGCAAGAATCAAACATTGTCGGAGAAGATTTAGAGGTAACTCTTGGAACAACACGTGAAGACTTAGGTTTAATGCCTGAAGAAGACGGAGCATCCGTATATGGAGACATCACATTATTAGATGACGATGTTGAAATTAATGCTGCAAAAGCTGGAAAATCCGGTTATACCATTTCACCAACCATTGACCAGGTTGAATTCTTAGACTGCGGTGTTGAAAGAGTTATCGCTGTGGAAACCATGGGGATGTTTCATAGGATGGTTCAGGAAAATGCTAATAAAAGATTCAACACATTAATTGTTGGACTTAAAGGACAAGCCGCACGTGCTACAAGAAGATTCATTAAAAGAGTTAATGAAGAATTAGGTTTGCCTGTTTATATTTGTAACGACGGAGACCCTTGGGGATTCCACATTGCACAGGTAATTATTTCCGGAAGTGCAAAATTAGCTCACGTTAACCATGATTTGGCAACACCTGATGCTAAATTTATGGGAGTAACTGCATCAGATATCATTAATTATGAGTTGCCAACAGATAAACTCAAAGATGTTGATGTAATGAGACTTAAAGAGCTTGCAAAAGACCCAAGGTATAAAAGTGATTTCTGGCAAACTGAAATCAAAAAAATGCTTAAAATTGGTAAAAAAGCAGAACAGCAATCTTTCTCCAAATACGGGCTTGAATATGTAGTAGACACATATTTCCCACAAAAACTTGAAGAGATGGAAAATTAAATTTAAAATTTTCCTCCCTTATTTTTTTTATTTTTTGAAATATTTTTAAGAAACTTTTATATACTAAAAAATTTATATACCCTAACAGGTATAGGTTGTGTTATTATGAAACAATGTATGGATACAGATAATCTCCATCGAAGATTAAAAAAAATCATCGGCCAATTAAATGCCATTGACCGTATGATTGAAGAGGATATTCCTTGCGAACAGATATTAATGCAAGTAAATGCATCAAAATCAGCACTGCATAAAGTTGGACATATTATTGTTGAAGGCCATTTAGAACACTGCGTTAAACAAGCTATTGAAAAAGGAGATGCAGATGAAGCCTTAGGTGATATTTCTTCAATTTTAGAATATTACTCCAGACTTTAATTTTTTTTAAAATAGGTTTATACCCCATATGGTATATTTGGATGTGAGGTCAGTTGAAATGAATTTAAAATTTAGCAAAAAAGAAAAAATAGACATAATCATAATATTAATCTCAACAATAAGCCTTGTTGCGGAATTCATATTGTCAATTAATCATCTTTCCTGGATTTCAATAATGCTGTGCGGAATTCCCATATTTAAAGAATGTTTAGAAGGATTAATTACAGAATTTGATATTAAAGCAGATTTACTTGTTTCAATAGCCATCATTGCATCAGTTATCATAGGTGAAATATTTGCAGCAGGAGAAATTGCAACAATAATGGCGATTGGAGGATTTTTAGAAGAGTATACCGTATCAAAAACACAGGGAAAAATAAAAGAACTAATAAATATGACTCCGCAACTTGCAACAAGAATAAAAAACGAAACAGAAGAGAAGATAGCTATTGAAGATGTGAATGTGGGAGATATCTTAAAAGTTCTTCCAGGTGAAAGCATTCCTACTGATGGAATAATAATTAATGGTGAAACTTCAATTGACCAATCAACACTAACAGGAGAGTCTCTGCCAGTGAATAAGACCACACATGATGAAGTATACAGCGGAACCATTAACCTTTATGGTTCTTTTATCATGGAAACAACAAAAATAGGTGAAGACAGCTCCATACAAAAGTTGATCAAATTAGTTGAATCTTCAAAACCAGAAAACGCAAAAATTGTAAAAACAGCAGATAAATGGGCAACATTGATTGTAGTAATTGCATTTACAGTTTCAATATTAACATATTTATTCACATTCGAAATAACAAGATCAGTAACAATATTGGTAGTTTTCTGCCCATGCGCGTTAGTTTTAGCAACACCAACTGCAATAATGGCCGCAATAGGCAATTTAACAAAATATGGGATTTTAGTAAAAGACGGGGAGTCAATAGAAGAATTGGCTTGTGTTGATGAATTAATATTTGACAAAACCGGAACATTAACTAACGGAACACCAAAAGTCGTCAAAGTAATTTCTGAAAACCCTCATGAAATGATGCATTTGCTAGCTTCACTTGAATCAAAATCAGAACACCCCTTAGCAAAAGCAATTGTTAAACACTATAATAAAAATGATTTAGAAGAAGTTATGGAATTTAAAATGCATATAGGAAAGGGAATTACAGGCATGATTAACAAAAGAAAAATAACTGCAGGAAATAAACGATTATTGAAATCAGAAAAAATTCCAATAAAATTCGATGATGAAAACAAAAATGGAGAAATAGAAATATTTGTTGCAAAAGAAAAGGAAGTCATGGGGAAAATCATACTTGCAGATACAGTGCGGGAAAGCTCCAAACAAACAATCTCCAGTCTAAAAAAATTAAGAATCAAAACAACACTGCTTACAGGAGATAACGAAAAAACTGCAAAATCAATTGCAAATCAGGTAAATATCCGAAACATCAAATACAATTGCTTACCTGAAGATAAAACCAAATATATTGAATGTGAACAAAAAAAGAAACACAGAATTGCAATGATAGGTGACGGAATAAATGATGCACCTTCCCTTAGAAAATCAAATGTTGGAATAGCAATGGGGAAAATTGGAAGTGACATTTCTCTTGAAGCTGCAAAAATAGTATTAATAAAAGACAATATAGAACATATTCCACATTTAATCGAAATATCCAGAAAAACCATAAAAACAATCACTATTAGCATTGCCTTTGCACTGTCTTTAAACATAATAGCTATGGCATTAGCAGTTTTAGGAATTTTAAATCCGATAGAAGGAGCTTTAATCCATAATATAGGATCGGTAATTGTTATAATCTATTCTTCACTGCTGATTAAATATAAAAGTCAGAACATAGACTATATACCTAATTAAAAATTTAAATATGAAAATATTCAAAAATTAATTTATAATATAGAAGGTGATATTATTAGTGAAAAAGAAATCAAAGTTGTGGGTATGCACTGTCCTTCCTGTGTAAACGCTGTTGAATTGTCATTAAAAGATATTGATGGAATTGATGATGCAAAAGCGGATCTTGATTCCGGAATTACAACTATTTCAATGTCTGGCGACGTAAGTGATGCTGATATTGAAGAAGCTGTTAAAGAAGCCGGATTTAAAGTAGAATAAGTCTACTTACTTTTTTTATTTTTTCATATTAACAAATATCAAATTTTAAATAATTTAAACAACAAATTTTAGTTCATATAATATTTTTTTAAAATCATATTAATAAAAAAGGGATTAAAATGAAAACTGTTGCTATAAATGGTTATGGAACAATCGGTAAGAGAGTGGCTGATGCTGTAGCTGCTCAGGATGATATGAAAGTAATTGGTGTAAGTAAAACTAGACCAAACTACGAAGCAAAAACTGCAGTTGAAGAAAAAAACTATCCATTATACATTGGAATTCCGGAAAGAGAACAAATGTTCAAAGATGCAGGAATTGAAATAGCCGGTACTGTTGAAGACATGATTCAGGAAGCAGATGTGGTTGTTGACTGTACTCCAGGAACTATTGGGCCGCAAAACCTTGAGATGTATAAAAAGGCAGGAGTTAAAGCAATTTACCAGGGCGGAGAAGACCACGAGTTAACTGGCCTTTCATTTAATGCTATTTCCAATTATGATGATTCATACGGTGCAGATTATACCAGAGTAGTATCCTGTAACACTACAGGATTAACCCGTACATTACATACTATTGATTCAGTTGCAGATATTAAAAAAGTTAGAGCAGTGATGGTAAGAAGAGGATCAGACCCGTCTGAAATTAAAAAGGGGCCTATTAATGCAATTGTCCCAAATCCTCCGAAAGTACCTTCCCACCACGGGCCTGATGTGAAGACCGTTATGAAGGGAATTGATGTTACAACTATGGCATTGCTGGTTCCAACCACATTAATGCACCAGCACAACATCATGGTTGAAATTAATAATGATGTAGAAACCGAAGATATCCTTGAAACTTTAGAAAAACGTTCTAGAGTCATTGTTGTTTCAGCAGAAGAAGGACTTGGATCTACTGCAGAATTAATGGAATATGCTAAAGAACTTGGAAGAAACAGAAATGACTTATATGAAATTCCGGTTTGGAGAGAATCCGTCAATGTTGTAGGAAACGAATTATTCTACATGCAAGCAGTGCACCAAGAATCCGACGTTGTTCCTGAAAATATTGATGCCATCCGTGCACTTTTAGAAATGGAAAGTGACAACGAAAAATCAATTGCTAAAACCAATAAGGCTATGGGAATATTCTAAATTCCCCTTTTTACTATTTTTTAAAAGATTTAAATGAAAAATAAAGTACTTTTTGGACCTGCCGGAAGTCCGGTCGGTTATAAAGGTGCAGGTTATAAAGCACCAAAATATATTTCACAAGAAGGTCTTGACTCTTATGAATACCAGTCTCCATATGGCGTTAGAATTGGAGAATCCTCTGCCACTACACTAAAAGAAGAATCAGAAAAACACAATATTTTAGTTTCAATGCATGCTCCGTATTATATTAACTTATGTGCAAAAGAAGAAGAAAAACTTGAGAAAAGTATTGGGCATTTGATAGCAGCAGCACGTGCAGGAGAATGGATGGGAGCATACAGACTCGTATTTCATCCCGGAGCATATTTAAATAGAAAACCTGAAAAAGCAATGGAAATATCAAAAAATACCATTAATCGATTATTTGAAAAGCTTGAAGCAGCAGGAATCAGAGAGTTTACATTTGCACCTGAAACCACAGGTAAAAGAACTCAACTTGGGAATATTGGAGAAGTTATTGAATTATGCGCCAGTTTTGATCATTTTGAACCAACAATTGATTTTGCACATATCCATGCAAGAGGCAGAGGATATTTAACTAAAAAGGAAGATTATAATTGTATTTTTTCAGCTATTGAAAATCAGCTAGACATTGATATCCTGCATTGCCATTTCACAACTATTGAATATGGTCACGGTGGAGAAGTGAAACATCACACACTAGATGAAAATGATGAATACGGACCAAATATCAAAGATTTACTTTCTAATCTAATCGATAACGGTTGGAACGCAAATATTATATGTGAAACCCCTCTTAGAGACATTGATTCACTTAAAATGAAAGAATTATATGAAAGTATGAAATAATTATTAACCAACCACACCCCACAATGTCAAGAATTAGATGAATGGTTTTAATTCAAATATCATTAAAAATGTTTCATGAATAAATAATATCAGTCTTGTTTTAAATATCACTTAAAAAAATCTCAGGAAATATCTCATCACATCAACTATTTAAATAATTAAAAACAATTTAGATATGTAAAAATATCGGAGGTGAGTTTGTGAAAAGTGATAATAAAAAAGTTGAAATAAAAACAACTAATCAAAAACAGACAGTCAAAGAAACAGAAGATAGAGAATATGCCGAATGTGTCATTTTAAAACCTGTTGGCTATCCTTTTGAATTCAACTTAATGGATGAAGATATAGAAATTACAAACAAAGGATTATTTGAAGAATACGCACGTGAACAATGGTTAGGATTGGTTGTTCGTGAAAACTCACATTTATTTGATCAAAAAATCGTACCTGATTACGGTTTTGAAATTATAAAAGCAAAACCCGATAACTCCATAATATCTGAAAACACAAGAATCAAATTAATAACTGATGAATTAAAAGATAAAAAGAAAATAACTTCAATTAAAACAGATATTCATATTTCAGATATTGTTGGGCAGGTTAATGCTAAAAATAAAGTAAAAGTCATAACAAAATTCTTGGAGGACCCTGAAAAATTTGGTCCATGGGCTCCAAACAACATACTGTTTTACGGACCTCCAGGTACCGGCAAAACCATGCTTGTTAAAGCACTTGCCAACGAGCTTGAAGTTCCATTATATTTAATAAAAGCAACTTCATTAATCGGAGACCATGTCGGAGACAGTGCATCTAAAATTCATGATCTGTTTAAAAAAGCTAGTGAAAGCTCACCGTCAATAATTTTCATTGATGAAATTGACGCTATTGCACTGCACAGATCTTTCCAATCAATTAGGGGAGACGTTTCTGAAATTGTTAATTCACTTTTAACTGAAATGGACGGAATTAATGAAAATAAATCTGTAATAACTATTGGTGCAACCAATAACTCAAATAATTTGGATTATGCTATAAGAAGCAGGTTTGAAGAAGAAATTGAATTTAAATTACCTGATGATGAAGAGAGATTAACCATTTTAGAAAATAATTTAAAAACATTCCCATTGGATTATACACTGGATTTAGAAAAAATTGTTAAAATTACTAAAGGATTATCCGGAAGAGACATTAAAGAAAAAATATTAAAAACAGCTCTTCACAATGCAATCGCTAATGATAGCGACATAATCACCATGAAGAATATTGATTATGCTATAAAGTCAACTAAAATTAAAAATAATGAAGTCAAAGGAATGTTTGAATAAACAAAATATGACTTTAATTAAAAATATACTCACAGGCTGCGATTATATCCTCGTTTTCTTCTTTTGCAGCTTCCTTAACTTTTTTGGATATGTCATAAAATATCTTATTCACTATCGAATTTGTTAAATTATCCAAAACTTTTGCACTGCCATCTACATCAACCAACTTAGCATTAGCTTTTTGAGTTTCATGTTCTCTTATTTCTTCCATAGATGCTCTTAAGTTACCGAGCAACTCATCAATACTCATTATTTTAAAGGATTCTTTAAGTAAAACAAACTCATTATTGATGATGTTTTCAGCTTCACCGAATTCCTTCAATCTGCGGGAAGTGTTTTCATCAGCAATTTCTCTTAAATCATCAATATTAAATGATTTAACGCCCAAATCAGAAACATCATCAGATATATCCCGAGGATTTGCAATATCCACCATCATTATGTCTTCATAATCCATGTCAATTCCCAAAAGGCGTTCCTTAGTAATAATCGGATGGGGGGCACTGGTGGCGCTAATAACTAAATCGGCAGTGGCCAAATATTTTTCCAAATCATTGAATAGAATAGCTTCTCCGCCCAAGTCTTTTGCAAGTTCAACAGCAACATAAAAAGTACGGTTTGCAACAAAAATAGCATTCAAATCCTTCTCCGCAAGGGCTTTGGCAACCAGTTTACCCATTTTTCCAGCACCAATTACCAAAACAGACTTATCATCCAAGCAGCCAATGTGCTTTTCAGCCAAATCGATAGCTGCCGAACCAATAGATACTGAACCTTTATTAATATTGGTTTTATTTCTAACAACCCTGCCAACATGAATTGATTTAGTAAAAATCAAATCAAGAACCTTGCCGCAATGGCGATTCTTTATAGCTTTATGTTTCGCATCTTTTACCTGACCTAAAATCTGGTCTTCACCAACAATCATTGATTCTAAACCGGAAGTCATCCTAAGCAGATGCATAACTGCAGATTGGCCATAATCTATAACAATACTCATATTTTCATGAGACAATAACTCTTCATCTTCAGGAATGTAATCATTGTGAATATAATATTCCTTTCTATTGCATGTGCTGATTTCAACATATTCTCCGATTGAATATTTCTCATGTAAATTGGCGAACAATTCATCAATTTCTTTTGAAATAACTTCCATAGATTGAATATCTGCAATTTTATGGTCAACTCTTAAATTTAGTATCAAAGTAATCCCCTTATTAAATTGTCAATATGATTTTTGGCTTCGTCAATTTCATTATTCTCAATCAAATCATTGATTTTTTTATCTTCAAAGAGTTCATAAAGAAATTTCCGCCTTTTCTTTTGATTTGAAATAACTTTCTTCAGTTTGCTTCGGGCATAATCTTGAAGTTCGATTTCCAGAATATCCTCTTCTGTAATGATTGATTGAATTTTTTTTCTAAGCTGTCGGGCCATCAGAGGGCTTTTGCCATTGGTAAAAATAGAGATTTCAATGTCTCCAATATTAAAACTTGTTGGAACAATCACATTTCCCTCTTGTGGAAAATCCGCCCTGTTTACAAGTTTATCCTGAGCAATTCCACAAACATAATCAGACAACTCCTTATCGCCGCTGGCCACTACAACCAAATCAGCCCATTTAACCAAATCATCCACATCATTAACTGAATATAAAACCGCACCTTTGGATTTCAATTCTTCAGACAACTCATTTCCAACCAGCCTTACATTAGCTCCATGGTCCAGAAATTTATTTGCCCTTCTAGTTGCAACCTCACCAGCACCTAAAATAAAAATATTCAAATCAGCAGTTTTCAAATAAAGAGAAGTCCAATCCATTTTAATCAGAAGTTTCAAGAGACCTTGTATGTAAAACTTTTACAGCTGCCCTTAAATCATTATTACATTCAGTTAAAACATTCATAGCCTCAAGTTTTGTAACATGGAATGTTTCGGCTAATGCTTCAGCTTTTTCATCTGGAGCCGGTTTGTCAACATTAACCAACTTTTCAGACAATTCCTTTTTCAGGTCCAGATATTCATCATGAGTCATGCCCATACTTTTTAATGTCATGTCTCTTAATGGGCATGGTTTAGATGGTTTACAACACCATACAAGTGATCCGAAACAAGTACCTGCCCCTTCACCTAATCTGGTTTCTCTAGCAAATTGAGTCTTAATTTCAATATATTCCTGAGTAGTTAAATTAACTTCATGCAATACGTTTAAAACAGGACATGGTTTAACTGGTGGGCAACAAAAAGCAAGCCCCCTAGCATCTCCTCCTCTACAAATATGAGACGGCGCATCTTCCCAAGTCATAATAAACCTCCAAATATTTATTCGCCACTGCGAATACAATCATGATAATTAATAAAATTATAATAATATAATTTATTCTAACTATCTATATATAAATCTTTTTTAGAAGACGGATTATTAACTAAAACTCGTGATGACAAACAAAAAGATAATTGATAACCAAACTTTTAATATATCAATCACTAATTTTTATATAGACTAGTATGAAAAAACAATTAATAATTGACGGCATCACCATTAATTTAGAGCTGAAAAATATAAAAAACATATATCTTCGGGTCATACCTCCGAATGGAGATGTTAAATTATCCGCTCCATCATCCATATCAGATGAGGATTTACTTGAATTTATAAAATCTCGAAGAGAATGGATTTTAGAAAAGCAGACAGTTATTTTAAACAGCAATATCCAGCCTCCCCTAAAATATGTAACCGGCGAAAAACACTATTTATGGGGTGAAGCATACACTTTAAAATTAATCAAAAACAGCACTGCAAAACAAGTATTGGCTGATAAAGAGAACTCTATTTTATACTTACCCACACCTTCCAAAAATACAATAGAAAAAAGAGAAGAGATAATGGTGAAATTTTATAAAAGCCAGCTTCAAGAAGCATTACATCTCGTTTTAGATAAATGCATAAAAATTGTTGGAAAATCCCCTGCGGAAGTTAAGATTAGAAAAATGAAAAATTGGGGCAACTGCAGATGGCATGATAGGACAATAACCCTGAATTTGAATTTGGCAAAAAAAGATCAGACCTGTTTAGAATATGTTCTAATTCATGAATTATGTCATTTAATAGAATTCAATCATGGGAAAAAGTTTAAAAAATTAATGGACAAATTTTGTCCAAATTGGAAAAAAATAAAAAAAGAATTGAATGAATAAAAAGACCTATCTTTCCTTAAGCATGTCTTCTTTTTCATCAGCAGTCAATTTATCAACAATTTCTTCAGGAGTTCCTATATCTAAGAGTTTACCGCCCCTCATTAAAGCAGCCCTATCACAAACATCCAAAACAAAGTCCATATCGTGAGAAATGATAATGAATGTTTGCTCTAATTCATTACGGGCTTTTAATATGGAATCAGTTACAATAACCCTGGTAATAGGATCCATAGTACCTGTCGGTTCATCTAAAAGAATCAAAGTAGGTTCTTTAATTAAAACTTGTGCTAAAGCAACCCTATGTTTTTCACCTACACTTAACTGATCAGGATATTTATCAAGAATGGTTTCTGCAACATCATCTGAAAATCCGACAGTGGTTAATGCATGAATTGCTTTAATTTTACCAAACTCAGCAGGTAAATTTAAACTAATTGCATCAGTTAAGTTACCTAAAATAGTTCTGTGAGGATATAATGAATATTCCTGATGTAATAAACCAATATACGGCATGATACGTCCACGGTTGAGAGGACCTACCTTAGTCATATCAATCCAGTCATCACCAAGCTTAATCTGTATATTTCCGCCACTTGGTTCAGTTAGTCCCATTAACATCCTGGTTGTAGTGGTTTTTCCAGAACCGCTTAAACCTACAATACCAAAGATTTCATCTTTATTGATGGTTAAATCTACACCGTCAACTGCTTTAACAACACCCCTTTCAATGGAATAATAATGCTTTTTAACATCTTCAAGAATTACTTCCGGTTCACCGAATTCCGGAATTTCAGGTTTTTTAGGAATTGGAATTGTAGCTACAAATTCATCTACAACTTTTTGAGGGTTGCCTTCTTGCTTAATTCTGCCATCTTCCAGCCAAATTACATTATCCGCCAATTCAACCATTACTTCAGGCCAATGTGAAGTAATTAACATAGTGATTCCTTCGTCTTTAACGCCCTCTTTCAAAGTATTATGAAGTTTAATCGCAGTTTGTGGATCCAAAGTACCTGTCGGTTCATCAGCTAAAAACATCATTGGAGATTTAGCCAATTGCCTTGCAAGTACAACCCTTTGTTTTTCACCACCACTTAAATCACGAGCAATATGAGTAATCCTGTGGTTCATCTGAACCATTTCCAATAACTCCAAAGCATCATAAATACTTTCATCATACTCTTTGCCTTCAGGCATTGCCCTCATTACATTTTCGATAACAGTTTCCTCATCATATAACGCAAAATTACGTTGCAGCATAATGGAAATTCTTCTTTTTATACTTGCGAATAATTTTCTCTCAGCATTGAAGAAATCAACTTCTTTTGCCTCTAAAGTTGCACCACAACTACATTTTTCATTAGCATGTGACGGTGAATCTACTGCTAAACAATTAGGACAAACAGCTATATTGAAGATAACCTGACCTGCATCAGGTTTATAATCCAACGTACCCCTGAGCATATTAATCAAAACAGACTTTCCACTTCCACTACGCCCCAATATACCTAAAGTTTCACCTTCAGCAATTTTTAAATTAATATCTTTAAGAACATCAACACCATCAAAATTTTTAGTAATATTTTTAAGTGTTATAAAATCCATGAAATCACCTATAAATTAATTTATATTTAAGACTATTAATAATACTTTCTAATAACAATTGTTTTAAAAAAAAATTAAAAATTAGTTATATCAAAGTCCAAATTAGCAGAAATAACCGAACGAGCTATTGAAAATCCGTTTACACCAGTATCAATCATTTTTTTAACATTTTCTAGCGAATTTACAGAATTATTACCAATAACTTTAATATTTACATTATTGCAAATTTCTTTTAAAAGTTGCCAGTCCGCTTCAAAAACACCCGGTTTCATTGCATCAACATGCAAATAATCGGCCCCTGCATTTTCAACCAACTTGGCGATTTTTAAAGAATCTACACCCTCAACATTAGCTCTAATCTTAACTGAAACTTCACTGGAAACATTATCAGCAATTTGAGAAATGAATTTATTTAAATCATCTCTTTTCAACATTTCTTGTCCGCAACCAATAGCTAAAATTTCATTTTGACGACAATGACAATTAATCTCTACAATATCCAATTTTTTAATGTTTCCAACTTCAATAATTGGCTGAGGATTTGTTGAGCGCACATTAGCTGAAACTTTTACATTCCGATGAAATTTCTTAATTAAACCAACTTCATTTTCAATATGATTAAAAATCATATCCAAAGGAAAATCAAATTCCTTCCTGCCCCTTTGAATGATTTTTTTACTTGCTTCAATAGTTGGAGTGTCTAAACTATATCCTCCCAAAGTAGCCACATTAAATCCATAAGGAATAACTTTATTTAAAAAATCAGCATCAGTTATACCTGCCATTGGCGCAACTACTTTAAGCATGAAAATTCCTCAGTCGTCTTTTTCAACAACCCAAGTCCACATTCCATTATTGTGAGCACGAATTTCTTCCAAACCGATGTCTGCCATATAAGCCGCATCTTCAGCATTTTTAGCCCTTCCAATTCCTGCTTTAAGCTGGATTCCGATTTCCTCATCAATTTCAATCAATAAGGATTCGATTTCCTTTTCAGACAAACCGTTACATGGCGCCATGAAATTGTCCCCACCAATGAAGAACAGTAATGCTCCTTTTTTAATTAACTTGGTCATTAAGTAATGTTGAGCTTTATTAACACTGAAACTCGCATCAAAAGCAGATTCAATATCTGTAAAGGTTTCTGTGACACTATTAATATCAATATGAGCTGCTTGAACAAAACTGTGGTCTTCATCAACCAAACTATCAATCGCCAAAATTTCTTTTCTCTCTCCGGATTGAGCGCTGCCCGCTTTTTGAAGAGCAATGGTGGCTAATTTTTGAGCTTCATGAGGAGTTTTAGCAGCACCTACTCCCATACTTATGGTAATAGGATACTTGTTTCTAATAGACCTTTGAATTCTTAAATGGTCCTCTTCATTTATACCATTTGAAATTGCAAGCAAGTTATCAAATCTGGTAAAGAATACCAAACCTTTTTTAGATCCGAAATAACTATTTAAATCAGCAAATAGTCTTGCTTGAAGAATTTGTAAGTCAGATTCAGTTCTAGGTCTTGGAGTAACAGTCCAAGGCCCGTAATTGTCAATTTGTATTAATGTCATTTGTATCATTGAATAACCTCTTTTCATGATTAAGGAATACAGTCAATAATAATTTTAGCCAAATTTTTCTTAGCATCTAAATTATTCATTATGGTATTTGTAAGTAATACCTTATTAATTATTTGATTTACCTCAACTTTTTTGTCTTCATCCTGCACATCAATTATCATCGTATTTAAAAAATCTTTATACAGCAAAGCAACGCCAACAGATGAAACTTCAATATCTAATGCTTTCATAAACTTGTTTGCAGGCCCAGAAACAGAATCAGAACCGATAATGGGAGATACTGCAATAACATAAGTATCTTTTAAGGCATCGCGAACACCTTCTAAAGATAAAATTGGTAAAATTGAAGTAATTGGATTTGATGGACCGATAATCACCGCTTTTGAATTTTTAATAGCTTCAGTTATTCCTTCAGATGGAGAAACATTAGAAAACTTAATATCCAACACTTCAGGCTCAGATTGGTGCTTAATTAAAAAGTCATGGAATTCCAATTCACCAATGTCAGTAATAATTTTAATATCTGAATTTTCCTCACTCATCGGAATAATCCTTGAAGAAATACCCATATTCCTTGCTTGAATTTCACATGCCCTATTAAGGCCATATTTTTCCATTAGCTGTGTCTTTTGTATTTTAGTTGCACGGTCAATATCTCCGATTCTAAGTAATTCCTCACAACCAATTTCTTCAAGCCTTTCATGAGTTATGAACGTATCGTCTTTAACACCATACCATAACTCATCATTAATCATGTCTGCCATGGTATACAATACGGTATCAATGTCTGCAGAGACATAAACGCCTGAAAAATAATCATTTTCTAAAGTATTAACAATAATTGTTAATTCACCAGGATCAATAACTTCCTTTAACCCTTGCAATAACTTTGGAGTACCAGTTCCACCAGATAAAACAGTAATCATAAAACCACTTATTTTCTAAATACATCAAATTTCTTCGGCATGAGCACAGGATTGATTGTTGAATTAACATCCCTTAAATCATCGAAACTTTGAAAACCTCTGATAATAACAGCAGGCAAACCTTCATCAGCCTGACCCATAATAAGAGATGCTGCAGATGCCAATTCATCGCAGGTTGCAATCTCGGTAGTTTCAAGTTCTCTACCATATAAGTCCTTCTCACCGACTCGTTTCCATATCGGGGAAATGCCCGAACATCCAATTGCAGTACCTACAGCACCAAACCGGAATGCCCTTCCCTGAGTATCAGTGATAATAACTGCAATTTCTTGGCCGAACTTATCTTCTAAAAATTCACGAATTTCAAAAGCTGATTTATCAGCATCACGAGGCATAGGTGTGGCCAGGCCATTACCTACATTGGATTCATCAATACCTGCATTAGCACAAACAAAACCGTGAAGTGTTTCAGTTATAATAAAATTTGGACCCACTTCAACAACTTCGTTAGACTGCTGAATAATAGCCTCCACCAATTTAGGATCCTTTTTACACATCTTGGCCAATTCAAGAGCAGTGACTGAAGGAGTCAGCTCATCCAGTTTAATGAAATTTTCTTCGGCTTTTGAAATTAAAGTTTCAGCAATCAATATAATATCTCCATGAAGAAGTCCGCAACCTTGTTTTTCAATAGCTTCTGCAATGATTTTCGAAATATCGCTATTCCCATCAATAATAGGAATATTCTCTAAACCAAATAATTCAATACTCATAATAACCATCTAAAAAAAATAAAAAAAGAAAAATTAGGGATTGTAAACATCAATAGTCCATTCCCCATCAAAAACAGATGCTGAAGAAGAAACCGGCTTTTCATAATCTGCAAAAATACCTTCATCAAAAATATATTTAGCCCCTTCAGAAGAGGTTTTCGCTTCAAAATCAACAGCATCAGGTAATTGACTGCCATATGTTGAAATGAATGCTGCCTTACCATATGGAACTTGTTCAACAAATATTTTTTTATCATTGACTATGCCAATGAAACATTCGTATTCATCTTCATCAGTACTTGATGAAACAACAGCCGCAATTCTTGGAGTATGATAATCATCTTTTTCATAGTCCATTGTAAGTAATGAATATGCCATCGCATCCCTCATATCCATTCCTACAGCTATTTTATCTGCTATAACATCTGTTTGAGATCCATTAGATACAATTGCAACATCCTTCACAATACGGATACAATTGTAGGTAATATATGGATTTACATAAATATCCTTTTCAAATCCTTCTTTTGGAACAACAGATGCGCGATTTTCATATTTTAAACATTGCCTATTTGGAAATGACCTGCTTGAAACCCTATATGCAACAAAAGAGTTACCGTCACAGTTCATTCCCGCGGATAGAATTCTACCTGTATACATTTTTATTCCTCAATTTTTAAATTTGTGGACGTTGAACCGCTTTATCGGCTGGAAAACCTGCAGGAGTTACAATATCAATTTCTCCGGGCTTGATTATAATCTGACCCTGATCAATTACCCTTGCTTGAACTCCAACCGCATTACCCGAAATTGCATCTGACCTGTCTTGACCATTTACTGTAACTTTATGTAGATTAGCTACAGGCATTACATAATATTCAACATCCCCAGAAACATCAGTAACATTAGGTTTTCCAGTTGCATCCGCAACATCAGAATCGTCGGTTTGAACATCAGTAGCTGAAAAATTACTTGTAACAACTAAAAAAATCATAATGGTGAATAAAATATCAATAAATGGAACTAAATTAATATTTAACTTGCTATCAGAAACTTTCTTTTTATGTTTTCTAACATCAATAGCCATGTAATCACCTATTGTTTTAGTTTACTTTCTGTAATTTCCGCATTAACATTACATTTTTCTAAAATAATATTCGAGATACTTTTATCCAACATACTTGGTTTGAAAGAAACTTTAATATTGGCATACGGATCAGAAATCAGCCTTGTATTAACAACACCTTCAGCTTCTTGTAATGCCTCAAGTGCACATTCCACATTAGAATCAACTCTAACTTTAACAACCGCATATCCCCAATTGGTCATTTTTGTAGCAAGTTCAATTTTATCCAGTTCCACTTCAATAAGACCCTGAATATAAGTATGGAGCGGCAACAATACAATTGCAACTAAAAGCCCCATAATAGTAGTAGTTAATGCAACATAAATACCTTCCGCCATTGCAGCAGAGTCCGGCTGAACGCCTAATGCTTTAAAAGTCATCCAAATACCAATAACAGTTCCAATTAAACCTAAAAATGGAGCCAGTTCAGTAAGGGTTTTAATGGTGCCCAACCCATTAGTCATTTTTCCAACTTCAACAATTAAGATTTGTTCCATACTTTCTTCAACTTCAACCTTATTTTTATAACCAATCTTTAAAGTTTCAGAAATAATTCTGGAAATAGGATTTTTAAAACTGTTTATTTGTTTTAAAGCTTCTACAGCCCCACCCCTTTCCATAGATGCGGTTACAACACCTAAAATTTCTGTTGTATCCACTTCACTAATTTTTCTAAGATATGCAATCTTTCTCAATGCAATAATAATACCATAAATTCCAACAAAAAGAATTATATAGGTAATAATTCCCCCTTGGGTGAAAATATCCATTACTCCATCAAAAATTGGCATAATATACTCAATAATCATTTTCATCCTCTAAAAATATTAAATTGAAAATTATTTATAAGAATAATTTATAAATACATATACTTAAATATTATTTAAAAAAGAACTTAATTACTTCATTTTTGCAACAGTAGCCCATGATTTTCTAACAAAATCCGGCATTTCATCATAGGTAAAATTAGTTAAAAATTTTTTTGTTGCAGGGTCTGAAGGATAACCTGAGCCAATACCACCAGATTTGATATATTCTTTATTGATTTCATTAATATAATTGTCTCTTTCAACTTTAGCAATGATAGACGCTGCGCCAACTTCAATATACTTATCATCCGCTTTATGTTCTGCAACTACATTACAACCAGTATCTTTACATAAGTTTTCCTGAAAACGTTCTGCTTTAACATCAACTGCATCAACAATGGATTTTTCGGGTTTTAATTTTAAAATAATACTTTCCATAGCATTTTTTTCTATTTCATTAAGATTAACACCTTTTGCCCTTAATTCATCAATTTCACGAGCGGAAATAATAACAATCTCATATTCAAACATCTTTTTTAATTTTCTAGACAAGATTGTGCGACGATTAGGAGTGATTCTTTTTGAATCTTTAACACCCATTCTTTCAAGAACTTTATCCATTTTTTCAGGAACAATAACTCCTGCAATAACCATAGGCCCTAAAACAGAGCCTCTGCCTGCCTCATCAATTCCTAAAATATCCATAAAAATCAGTAAAAAAAAAAGTAATAAAAAGAAATAAATAAAAATATTTATTTCATAGCTCTGAGACGAACTTCAGGTTCTAATGCAAGAGGTTCTGCAGCAACAATTGCTGTGCCTTTTGCTACAACAGTCATTGGATCTTCTGAAACTTCAATAGGTATGGAAATCTCATCAAATATTCTTTCTTTCATACCGCGAAGTCTAGAACTTCCGCCAACAGCAACAGAATTATTGTAAACACCCATCATTAATTCAGGAGATAATCTTTCTAATATTACATTTAATCCACCAATAATTTGTTGCATGAAAGGTTCAACAGCATCAGCAACAAGCATTGAGTCAATTACAACTTTTTTAGGCCTATTAGTTTCTAAAGATTTACCGATTACTTCTACGCTTAGATTTTCTAATTGTTCGGAACAGTGAACCATACCCACTTCAATTTTAGCGGCTTCAGCATCCTGAATACCAATTGCTACATCATATTTTTCCGCTACGAGTTCAACAATTTTGTTATCAATATCGTCTCCACCACATCTAACAGTTTCAATATCGTTAATACCACCAAGAGAAATGATTACAATATCAGTTGATCCCGCACCAACGTCAACAACCATGGTTCCGTTTGGTTCTGCGATAGGTAATCCCGCACCAATAGCTGCTGCCAATCCTTCACTAATAACTAAAATATTTTGTGCCCCTGCTTTTCTACCAATTTCTTCAGCAGCATTTTTTTCCACTTCAGAAGCATCTCCAGGAATACCGATAACAATTCTCCCAACGCTTTCGCCTTCATTAATACCAATTTGCATTGCTTTAATTAATAATGCTTGAGCCTGAACAACATTTTCAATTACACCTTTTTTCAAAGGTCTTACTGCAAGAATATCCTCCGGAGTTCTTCCAAGCATTCTTTTAGCCTCTTCACCAACAGCTAAAACTTCTGATGGATCATCTTTTTTAACAGCAACAACAGACGGGATTTGGTATAAATCAAATTTATCCCCTGAAGGTTTTGCAATAACAGTGTTTAAAGTTCCTAAATCAATTCCTAAACTATTGCTAATAACTTTGGTGTCATTAATTTGTGGTTCTTCCTCTTCTTTTCCAAAAATGTTCATGATTACTCCTCCGTTACAATATCTTTAAAGTCTATAACGAAAATTCTGTTAGATGTAGCTATACTTTGAACTTTTTTAATTTCCTCTTTTTTATCTACAGAAATCAAAATTGTTGACAAAACAACTTCATTCACATTATAAAATGGTTTCAATGCAGATTTAATAAAATTCGGCAGTTTTACTTCACTATTTAAATCAACATCAATAAATCCGGTAGTTTGTGAATCCTGTAAAATCGCAAATGATACTTTTGATTTTTCAATCAAAGAAACTGCTTTTTTAATTATATTGTCCGGAGCAATGAAGACCATCAAATTTGGTTCATCAGATAAATATTTGCGCAATATTCTTACGTAAGCCCCACCATTTTGGCTTGAAAAATTTTTAAACTCATCAATAACAATGGAACTGCCATACAGCATGATGAAGTCATATTTTTTATCTAATTTACCTTCATTTAAGATTACATGTTCCCTGAACAATATTTTGACACTGTGATGCGATGCAATAGCCTTATAAGCAATTTTATCAATTAACTCAGCATTTCCTGCAATAACACACCAAGTTTTTTCAATCTTGTACTCTCCATTTGAAGAAACTTTTGCAGCTTGCCTAAGAACACGTATACTATCTTCAATCATCCTACTACTCGCATTAATATTAATTTAAATTTGATTTACTAAAATAAACATCGTCTTTATTAAAAAATATTAAATTTAATTAAACCAATGTCAAATCCAACATTTTAAATTAAAGAATGTATAAGCTATTTATTAAAGTTTAACCATTATTATTTATTAAGAATATTATTATATATAATTTTAT
>NZ_JAUNXI010000017.1 GCF_030539875.1 Methanobrevibacter sp. | reverse complement strand
AAAAATTCGTGACTCAAAAACTAGTGAAAATTCAAATCACACAAGTTTTTGAAAGTGACAATTTTTAGGTTTTTTAAAGAAATGTTTTCATGTTGAAAACAAAATCGTTCTAAACTTGTAATTTTACAAATAAAAAGCAATAATTACCTAGATTTATATATAAAGAGTTAAATACTTAGTTAATCAATTAATTAACTAGGTAATTACATGGATACAAAAATAAAATCTTATGATAAACTTACCGATGGTGATAGGATAAGTTTAGATTAGGAATATTTTGATTTCAGGAGAATGGCAATAGGATAGAAAATGAAAAATTGAGGTGAATTTGATGATAGAAAATCCTATCTTAACTGAAGTAATAGAATTAATTGAAATGTATGGAGCAGAAGCAACACTCATGGAAATATATAATGATTTAAAGGGGGAAAAAGAAGAGGAATAAAAATATATTCTAATCATGGTGTTATCAGCTTAATGACTTATTAATTGTTATGGGCAACTTCAGCAGTTACGAGAAGATATTCAAGTAAAATATTTTAGATGTTGAAAAAATTGATGGGTGTGAGTTCGCAACTTAGATGTAAGCTATGAAAAATGGAATCAAGCAAGAACCTATGTAAATACTAATTGGAATGAAGAAGTAGAATTGATAAATCAGTTCAACTATCATCTTAATGGACTCTTGATACAATTAAATGGGAGTACAATTGAGCAGATGATAATCGAAGAAGAAATTAATATTTAGAAATTATAAATAATTGAAGTAAAATATATTTTAGTATAACTTGTAATTTAAATGCTCTTCCTATAAAAAAATTATTTATATTTTATTAAAATTTGATGTTGTGTTAAGTATGGATTCGAAATTTTCTCCAGACATAATAATTAATGACTTTAAAAAATTTTATAGTAACGATAAATTAATGTTAGTCTATATTCCATTAATTGCATCTTTAATTTTGTCATTTGTTATTAAGATTAATATGAGTTTAATAAATTTATTATTTGTAGCATTATCTATATTTATAGGATTTTTATTAAATTTAATGTTAATGTCGTTTAATTTGAAGGATAGTAATGTTCTTCCTATAGAATATGCAGGTAAACAATGGTATTTGTCAGATTTTTTAGAAGAATATCATAATACTATTTCTTTTGAAATTTTAATCACCATGCTATTGGTTATTTTAATGTTATTTACTTCATTAGTTCATCAAAACATTTCTTTATTAATTCCTAATTTTGTATGGATATTGAAACTTAGTTTTAATTTTATCATGGTGTACTTTTTTATAGTATTTTTTTTATTATTATTTAGAGTTTTAAAATTTGGACATATATTGCTGAAATATTATATTAAAAATTAGATTCAAGTATATCTTTTGCATATTTTTTAGCGATATTATGGATAGATTCAAATGTTCTATGCCCATCATCTCCTAATTCTAATACATAGGATATGTTTTTCATAGGTTTTGCTTTTGAGATATTTCCTATTGTAAATGTTCTTTTTTCATCTTCAAGTTCTAATTCAAGTTTTATGTCTTCCACAGGGAAGTTAATATTTGCCATAAGTTCTTCAGGAACTTCATCTTCTTTTGAAAATATTTTTTTAAGGAAATCTGGGTGAGGTTTACTTTTTCCTTTTTTAATATTTACAATATATTCTACATATCCTTCTTCAGGTTCATATCCATTAACTAACATAATTTTGTCTTTAGGGAGTTTATGGGATAAATATCTTATTTTTCTAATATGGCCTTCAGTACTAAATTTATCAACTATTTCTTTCGGTAAGAATGTTTCGATTTTTATTTTAAAGTGAGTGCAGTTGATTTCTTCTAGTAAACTATTAATCCATTTTTCAAAAATTACTTTTATTCCTAAATTACTTTTTGTTTCTAATATTAATAATCCATAGTTGGATTTATTAAAAAATCTCATATAAAAATAATAGTGGGTTATAACGCTATCTTCTTTTCTGATTTTAATTTCAGTTAATTCATTATGGGCAGCATTAACTACTTCATGTTCAGTTCCGTAGGGTCCATAATTTAATTCTCCATAATAAATGTTATCTCCATCTTGTTTATGTTGATGTATGCTTAAATATTTATTATTATGTGTGATATGGTTGTTTTTTTCAAAAAGGATACTTAAAATATCATGAATTTTATTAAATTGACTTGTATTATAGAATAGTGTATGTTCATTTAGATTATCTAATTTTAAAGGATTATTATCACTATTGGTGGGGTATGCTTTAATAGTATATGTTGATAAACTGGTTTTTACCATTTAACCTCTCCATTCTTTTTATTGTATCATTTGTTTTTTTTACTTTATATAATATTTGAGTATTATTTCAAAAAGATAATCCGTTGATAATTGAGAAGAACTAAGGTAAGTAGACTTCATTAGGAAGCAATACTTGTGGAAGTATTCATGAAATTGTTTTGGGTATTTATTGAAGAAAAATTTCTTAAATCTAAATTATTTTGTATTACTTTTTATTTGTTATAGTATTAAAAATCCTTAAAATAGTAGTCGGTTCAGGTTAGAGTTCGTATAGATTTCATTGGTTTATTTTCTTTTTTAAGAGTTTTATACTATTCTTTTTTTATGTTATTTATGGATTAATTTGATTTTGATTTATTGTTTTTCTCGGTTTTCATAGGTTCTGATAAATTTAATTTTTCATGTTATTGTGTCTGTGTGCAAAATCGCACTTCCAAAATTATTATTATTTTTTCAACCTTGTAGAAACCCTCTATTAAAATACTTGAATTGCTCTGTAAATGTTATATAATACGTCTTTGAGTTTTGTTTCTTTATTTTGGAGTTTTGTGTTTCTACTGTAGTTTCCTCCATTGAATCTTTTTTTATTACAGATATTACACTTTCTACATTCATTCTTCGTACATATACGTCGTGCCAGAAGATTGTTGCACTGTTTAGTCTGTAATGTCCTGTGTTGCTCGTGTTTTTAAGGGTATTTGGTCGAATGCCTCTATTTCTTCATTAATGCATTTTCTTATTGGTTCTGTATCGTATGCTTTGTCTGCTGGTATGTAGTGTGGTTTATATGGTTTTAATTGTCTTATTGAAGCTATTGCAAATTGTGTATCGTATTTTGGACCTCTATTTCTGCGTAATTTAGAATCATTTTTGTGTCGACGCCGATGGCAATATGGTTTTTAATGTAGCTTTTTTGGCATTTGCCCCGTATTTTTGCGTAATAATGGTCTGCATAGTCACTTGTGTGTCCAGTTCCATCCATGGCCACTAATTCACAATTTATTGTATGCATACTTAAGATTAATTTGTTTAAATCTTTTAATTTTGTGTCAGACATCCTTACAAAGAATTTCTGGATTGTCGTATTGTATGGAAGCTTTGTAAGCTTTAAAAATTTGGTTATTTTGTCAGATGCCTCCAAAATTTCAATTATTTCACGATATGTGGTTTTCATATAGGTTTTTATTGCCAAAATAGTGAAAAGCTGAGGTTGATTATAAATATGATTAATATAATCACAGGAATAGTTTGGAAATATCCATTTTGCATAGTTAAATGTTAATTCAACAAAATCAAGTAACATATTTTGATTTTGACCTATTAAATGGTTTTTTTATTTCTGTTTTTCCCATTAATTTTAAATCCAAAAGGTTTCAATGTCTAGAAGTCAAATAGTAATATGGAGAATATTTTATTTGGAGGTATATATTAATAATTATTATTCATTCTACTATTCATTAATTATTATTTGTTTTTTCAAAGAATAGGAAGTAAAATTTCAAGTGTAATGAAATTAAATCAACAAAATTGCTTTAAACACAAATCCAAGTATTTACGAAAAATTTTTTTGCGAAAGTAAAAATTCAAGTGTAAAATAAAAACAATAAAAACATATCAAAATTAAAAACAACGGATAAAAATCAATTATTTAACAAAAATAAGGAAAATAACGATATTCACTCAAATTTTGACATGGTTTCTACAAGGTTGAAATAATGTTAAAAATATTGATTTGTTAGTGAGAATGAGATTTGTAATGCATAATATCAGCCAGCCGTTTTCAGCCAATAAAATCTATAAAAGGTTAAAACAGGATATGGTGATTTTATCTGTAAACGCCATTTATAATTATTTAAAATTTTTTGAAAAACGCCTGTTTGATTTATCAGGTTAAACGTGAAGATTTACTAAAAATGAGTAGAAATGAATAATAATTATTCATTTACAAATTCTTTTAATGCATCGCCGGTAAAGTGGAAAACGTTCCAATCTTTCTGTTCTGCACCAATGGAGAGGTAAAAATCAATGCTTGGCTGGTTCCATGAAAGACATGTCCATTCAAATCTGCCGTAATTTCTCTCGAGCACAATTTTTCCAAGTTCTTTTAGCAATGCTTTACCATAACCTTTTCCGCGATGCACAGGGTCTACAAACAAATCCTCTAAATGCATGTTGACATTTCCAATATATGTTGAAAAGCTTAGGAAGAACAGTGCAAATCCGACAGGTTCACTGTCTTCAAGTGCAAATATTACTTCTGCCTGTTTTTCATCAAATATCCATTTTTCAATAGATTTTTCAGTGGCAATAACTTCATCTGATCTTTTTTCATATTCGGCAAGTTTTTTGATATATTCTAGAATTAATCCGGAATCTTCTCTTTGGGCTACTTTAAATGTTAATTCTGACATAATTTTTCTCCTTACTAATATTTTGGGCAATATTTTATTTAATATTATTACCAATTATTATAAGGAGGTATTAAATGTGGGAAATTTTAATTCACTAGAAGAGGCAAGAGAATTTTTTTATAAAGACGAATTTGCAGTAGGCACCGGAATCACATTAGACGAATTGACTGAAGAGAAAGCTATTTGTTCTTTAACTTTAACAGATGTTCATAGAAATGCTTATGGGGGAGTAATGGGTGGTGTAATTTTCACACTGGCCGACTTTGCTTTTGCAGTTTTATCTAATCAGATTCACCAGTTAACAGTGGCGCAACAAGTAAGCATTAATTATTTGTCTGCTCCAAAAGGGGATAAACTGATTGCCGAGGCGACTTGCCGTAAAAGCGGAAGGACATCATCTGTAATCATTGTAAATATTTGTGATGATGTTGGCCGTGATGTTGCTCAGTTTGTAGGCACAGGATTTAAATTATAGTTTTTTTTAAAGAATATAAAACATTTTTTTTGTTTTATTTACTTCTCAGAATATAACCAGTTAATTTATATTATAGAAAATTAATAATTATTAATTGGCTGATTAACAAGTCGTGAAAAAGGCCAATTCGAAGTTGTTTTTATCAATCTTCGAATTTTTTTTATTAAATCTGATTTTTTCATAGGGGCATTTTCTATTTCTGCTTTTTATTTCAAGGAACCATTAATTAAATTAATGCTTGAACTGTTTGATGTTACTTGATTATAAAATAAAATCATAATGCTAAACTCATCTGCTAAAAATGGCTGTTTTTCTAAAACTAATCTATATCAAGTAATTTAGAAACTTTATCTTTAAGCTCCCAATCAACAAATAACAGTATTTCGGTTTTTGTATAATTAATTAAAATGGCATCAATGTTATTTTTGGTTAAAAGATTGGCTAAGGTAAGCTCGTTAATCTCGGAATCGGTTATACTGTACATTGCAGTATCTTTCCCGCGTGAAATTGAACTCAAATCCTTATTTTTAATTACGTGGTCATGGTATAATGAATACGCCTTGTTTGCATCAGCACTATCAATAAAAACAGTTATTGAATTGTGGTGGGGATTCATCTTAAAAAGATTAATTCCATTGTCCAGAAGAATGTTGGTAAGTGTAGATACAATTCCCACTTTCTTTAAAAGATCTTTTCCAACAATGGTTATGGATGCAACGGGATTTTCAAATAAATCAATTGATTTATAATCTTTAGGTCCTGTAATGTATGTTCCGTCAGAGCTTAAGTCTCCATTTTCAAAATTAATAATTTTAGCAGAGATATTCGGATTTTTAAAATCAAGTGCATGGGGATGCAGTACCTGAGCACCATGTGTTGCGAGAGTCTTCATCTCATCAACTGTAATGCTCTCCAATAGCTTTGCTTCACTTATTTTTCGGGGGTCAGTTGATAAAATGCCGTCTACATCAGTTACAATGACCACTTCATTTGCGTTTAAGCATTCTCCAATTAAAAACGCAGTAATGTCACTGCCTCCACGGCCTAATGTGGTAATTTGGTCATTGCATTTTCCTAAAAATCCGCAGATAACCGGTACGATGCCATGATTTAATAAATCTCTGAGATTATTCACTTTCTCATTTGTTTTTTCATAGTCAACTTTAGCTTCAAGGTAACTTGAATCAGTAATAATTGGCCATAATTCAGAATAAGGGTCGATGAATTGGGATTTAACTCCTAATGATTCAAGAGCAGCTGCAAATAATCTTACACTAATTCGCTCACCCATGCCTACAATTTCGGCATGCTGTTTGTCGGTAAGGTTATATGCAATTGCGTCATTTGTAAGGCTGATTAAGTCATCAGTTGTTTTGTTAACTGCTGAGACTACAACAACTATTTGATTTCCTTTCAAATATTCCTTTACAATTGATTCGGCGGCTTTTTTAATCCGTTCACCATTTCCGACTGAAGTTCCACCAAATTTCGCTACTATTAAATCCATTAAAATTCACCTAATATTTTAATATATGTATGATATTTCTATTAAAGTTTTAGATGATTAATGTCCATCAATATTTTGGTGGAGATATTTTCTGACCAAATTTTCCTAATCCTGAATATTGGCAGGTTATCCTAAAAAATTGTTTTTGATGAAAAAATATTCATGTAAAACAGAAGCCGGGTTTTGAATTATATCAAATTGGTTGCTAATCTTTTTATACATCTAAAAACTAACTTTTAAACATGACATTAACAGATATCATGCTTAAAAGAAGAAGTACAAGAACATTTACAGATGAACCTGTTACAAAAGAGGAACTTGATGAAATTTTACAGGCAGCTCTTCTTGCTCCAACAAGTATGGATAGAAAACCTTGCAATTTTATGGTTGTTGAGAGAAGAGAAACTTTAGATGAACTTTCTAAATGCAAAGATCATGGTGCAGGATTGATTGCAAATGCAGACAAGGCTATTGTAGTTATTGCCGATACCATGGTTGCCGATACATGGTGTGAAGATTCATCTATTGCCCTTACTTATATGCATTTAATGGCAACAGAATTAAACCTTGGAAGTTGCTGGGTTCAGGTTCATCTAAGATCAAAGGATGGCGAGAACTCAGAAGAACTTGTACGTGAAATCTTAAAAATTGATTCACATTATAGAATTGTCGGCATTCTTGCTATTGGACATTCTGATAACATTCCTGAACCTCACAGTTTGGAGGATGTTGATAAAAATAAAGTTCACTTTTTAGTCTAATATGTATAAGAAAAATTTAATGGTAAATAGTGAAGCAATAGATGATGACTTTATATGTTCTTTTATAAGCACTCCTGACGGGCTTCCGATTTTATTAATGAATATTTTAGAGGAATTTGATGAGGATATTGAATTAAAAAGGTTCAATATCTATAAAATTCATCCTGATTTCGAGATACTTGATAAAAAAGAAATTCTCATTACTTCTGATTTATTAAAAAAAGGAAAATTCAGTGAAGCTGATGATTTTCAGATTGATTATGCACTGGATTTTTTAGAAAAACACCCTAAATTCAAACCAATGATTAAAGAGGCCCAATCTCAAAGCGTCAACGATTTTAAAATTATGCTGCGCTCAATCAGGGAAGCTTTTTTTGGAGATATTGACTATTTTTAACCCTTAAGAAGTTACAAAATATTTAAATATATTTTTTTATAGAATTAAATTTAGATATGATTATACTGTCCGGGAGGTTGTAAAATGCATGTTAAAGACATATTGGATGATTTGAATATTAAAATCAGATTGCCTCAGCATTGGTATTCAACTGATGTAAGTAATGAATTTGAAGATGCCCAATTGGTTGAAAATGATGAGATAGTTAAAATTATGGTTAAAGGTGAAAAAAACACAAAGGTTATTGTCATTGATGTAAATGACGGTATGAGTGTTGTAACTGTATTTCCGAATAAGAAAGTTATAGGGGTTAAATATTTAAAACACAAGGATGATTTTGAATATATCGGCCGCCCATCTGATTTATTCTTCTAAAATAACCATCCATCGCCTGTACGGCCGTAATTAAAATTTAACATATTTCTGTTTTTATAGTGTGTTTGTTTATTTTTTACCAAAGTATGTTGCAAAATATTTAAATATATATAAAATATATTTTTAATCACTAAAAGTTAGGAGGAATTTATCATGGTAGATAAAAAAGAACCTGCAGACGGCTGGCCAGTAATCAGTGGAGATTACGTAGTCGGGGACCCTGAAAGCCCTGTTGCAGTAACAACATTGGCTTCCCACATTGAGGCTGACCTTTCTGGAGCAGCTATTGCAGGTCCGTGTAAAACAGAAAACTTAGGTATTGAGAAAGTTATTGCAAATTTAATTTCAAATCCAAACATCAGGTTCTTGATTTTATCCGGTGCTGAAGTACAGGGCCATATTACCGGTCAGAGTATACAAGCTTTGCATGATAACGGTGCAGATCCTGATAAAAAGAAAATTATTGGAGCAACAGGAGCTATTCCATTTGTTGAAAATATTCCATTGGAAGGTATTGAAAGATTCCAACAACAGTTAGAAATTATTGATTTAATCGATACTGAAGATATTGGAACAATCCAATCCAAAATCAATGAATGCATAGAAAAGGATCCAGGTGCCCTTGAAGAAGATCCTATTGTTATGGAAGTTGATGAAGAAAATGAAAGACTGGTTATTGTTGAAGACGATGATTAAAAAGGAAGCGGGGATTTCGATTCCGCTTTCTTAACTTTTTTTCCTTTAATTTTGAGTGCTTTGTTTTCATCATGTTAATTTTGTTTTAATCTATTTTTAGAAAAATTTTTGTGCTGCCTCACCTTTGAATAATTTTGTCTTTTTTTAAAAAATACAAAAACTTTATATATCAGTTAATTAATAATTAATAATTACTTCTATATGATTGTATTTATGTAAGAAATACATTTATAATCATAAAGTTTATATATTATTGTATATAAGTTGTAATTACAACTCATTAGTATTTGCTGTAAAAATACACTAAATTTGTAATTATATTCTGAAAAAAGACAGTTGAATGCCTTCCACAAAAGTGGACTTAAAAAAATAGTATGTGATAATATGACAGATTACCAAACTAATTCTATTAATTGGAGCGAAAAAGTTAAAGATTTAGACAAAACCATCAGACATGAAATCGGGCTTGAAGGAGATAATGAAACAAAACATATCTTAATTAAGGTCCAGACCAAATCATCCGAAGCCATTGAACCTGCATTCATAGTTGGAGAAGATGAAACCTTCCTTGATTTGTTTGTTTTATCTTCTCAGGGTGTAGGGATTACATCTACAGCTGTTTTAAAAGAAAACATTCAAAGTGTAGGTGTTATTGGAGGGATGGCCGCTGAAAAAATAAATCCCAATAACATTAATGAGGAAATGCCTTTGCTTGATGATATAAATGGATTATATCAATAGATGTAAATGCCACAAACAACATGCAGGCAATGAATTCAGGATCTTGCTAAATTCATAGTATAGATTGGGCAAAATGCTTATTTCAACCAACTTTTCCTTAAAATCAGTCTATGATGTGGGGCAATTAATATTAAGCATTCCTATGCTGCCTCCTTCCACATCATATTATGATGAAGGTCAAAAAACATCTGTTTACCATATTTTTTTATATTTATGAAAATAAACTTATAATCAGTGACGAAAAATGCAAAAAGTAAAATTGAAGGATATTGCAGAAATCTATTCTGGCATTTCCTACAGGCGATATCTTGATGACGATGGTGTTAAATGCAATGTTGTTGTCCAAAGGTCAATTAAAAGTGACGGTCTATTATCTGACTTTGAGGAAATCAAACTAAAAGAGAATATTAAAGAAAGATTTTTCTCAAAGCCGGGGGACGTATTGATGAAAATGTCCCATCCGTTTGATGTGGTGGAAGTTGCACAGTCAGGACTGATTATAAGTGACAGAATAGCCATTATAAGACTTAATGAAGATTATGATCCTGTATTTATTGCACATCTATTAACCAATGCTCATGTTAAAAAACAACTGCATGAACTTGGGAGCATAGAAAGGATTTCCCATGTTTCAATTAAAGAAATTAAAGAAATAGGATTGGCTGCTCCTGATTTGGAAACTCAAATCAAATACGGCGAACTTTTAAACACAATCAACGATAAAATAGCTCAGGACCTGAAGGTGGTTGAGTATGACAGAAAATTAAAAGAGGGAATCTTAAATAAAATTTGGGAGGGAGAATAATGCTTCAAAGACATGGACGCTCAACAAATTCCACCCTTTTTAGAAGTCTTAGAAATAGGTTAAGAATGGCTGGAAACTCAAAGGAAGTTTCTTATCTTTTAATTTTCACATTTTTATATAAATATTCTTCAGATTCACTTAAGCAATATCTTTTAGGCACAATTGAAGATAAAGAAATTACTTTTGATGAGTTATATGGTAATCCAGATTATGTCGATGCGGTCAGACGTGATGCACATCAAATGTTAGGATTTTTCATTAATAACCCAAATGCATTTATTGACGAGGTAATCAGCACCAAACTTCAGGATGATTTTTTCATCAATGAATTTTACAGCTTATTTGTTGATAATGTGGATTTTGATTCTGATTCCAATTATGAAAAATACTTTAATTTCATATTTGATAATGTTAAAAGAGAAAGTAACCTGTTTGAACTTCAATCTGACAGCGAATACAGTTTGCTCATTAAAGATATGGTTCATACCATCTCAAAATTAGACATTAATGAATCCAAAATGCCTTGTGTTGAGGTTTTTGATTTATTGTGCAAATCAATCTTAAGAATCGATTATGATTCTGATTTTATTAATGAACTGTTAACAGGAATTGTTTCACAGGCAAATCATTCAGGAAATGTTTACAATCCGTTTTTAAACGACGGGTCTTCATTGATAAAATTGAATAATAAGGATGAAAATGCATATTATACTTTATTCGGAAAATGTAGTGATAAACTGACTTACTGCTGCAGTTTAGTTAAATTTTTCATGTCTTTTTGCGATTTGGATGAGATATTTGTCGAATATGGAAACGCCATGGAGTACAGTGATGTTGATGGAATCTCCTTTGATGCGATTATCTCAAAATTGCCTCCTGTTGGCGGATGGAGATCAAGATATATTAACCAAAGTCAGAACCTTGAATTTTCTAAAAAAAGCAAACGCAGACAAATTGAAGATATCTTAAGCAACAAGTTAGGTGTTGATGAAAATTCATTTTTAGAGAATTCAGAATTAAACTTTGCATTGGAAAACCTGGTTGATAAGTTAGATATTGGAAATGATTTGGTTGTTGAATTTAGAGGAGAATATGAATCATTAATTGACAGTGAATATCTGTTTTTGCTTAATTTGATAAATACCTTAAAAAATAACGGGATTATGGCTGTTGTTGTCTCTCAAAGTTTCTTATTTAAAAATTCACTTGAAACACTTAGAAAATATCTGACTTATGAAAATAATTACATTGATGCGATTATAAACATTCCGGAGGTTTATGGAAGGTCTTCAAGGCCTGAAATCATTTGCATTTTCAGGAAAAATCGTGGAAATGATGATATTTTATTCATAGACTTGTCAAAAAATTTCAAAACCAAAAAATCCCCTAATTTAACTCGCGGTGTAATTAATAGAAATCTTATATTGGATGATGAAAGTCTTAAAAAACTCCTTGATGTTTGTAAAAATCGTAAAGTTATAGATAAATACTCTAATCTGATTTCAATATCTGAAATTGAGGATAATGATTTCAATTTATCTGTTTCCAGATATGTTGATACTTTTGAAGGCGAATTTATTCAGTTAAGTCAGTTAGTTCATGAAAAAGAGGAAATTGATTATAATATTGAAAAACTGAATAAAAAAATTCATAAAATGATGGATGATTTAAATATTGACTTCTGAGGGGTATTTAAAAAATAGGAATGAAAGTAGATTTATAATCTACTAATTTTGATTAAAGATTCAACAGGTATTCCTTCAATTTCAGAAAGACCCGCTTTATCAATTAGCACAGTAACGCATGTAGGTTCTCCACCCAAATCCTTTACTGTATGAATTACTTCCCTTACTGTTTTTCCACTGGTTATGACATCATCTACAATAACAACTTTTTTACCTTCAACAGTTCCAAAGTTAGTACTGATTGCTCCTTCATCTTCAAGGTTGTCATTTTCTTTTCTGTGTTTGTTCGGGTGGAAAATAGCTAATGAAGTATCAATTCCAGTCATGTCTTCAATAAAATCAGCCATTACTGTCGCAAATGGAACTCCGCTAACTGCAATACCGACGATTGTATCTGCTTCACCATGGGATAATGCCATATCACTTAAAGCACCTGAAACATAACTTAAACGGGTTGAATTTCCACCGATGCTTTTCCAGTTAATGGCAAAGTCCACCGGCGCTTCGGTTTTTTCTTCCGCTTTTTGAAGAGTCAGCCATCTGGCTGTATCCATACTTACATTAAGTTCATCGGCAATTTCACCTGTGGTAAATCCGTGTTGCCTTAATTCCTGCGCTTTTGCAATTAATTTTTTTTTCACAGTATCACCTATTCTAATTCATCAAAACTGATTGGTTTATGTTCTTTAGAGGATTTATTCGCTGCAATAACCATTTTAAGAGCTTTAAGTCCATCTTCACCTGTTATTTCAGGTTCGGTGTTATTGACAATAGCGTTTAAGAATGAAGTCAATTCTCCTTTTAAAGGTTCCTCATGTTTAATTTGGATGTCCTGAGCAAATTTACCATAAACTTCTATGCTTTGCTTAATATAATCTACAGATATGATTCCGGCAGTACCTGTAAGTTCTAGTTCTCTGCGTTTGTATGGAGTTAACCAGTTCACTTCAACAATTCCTGTTGATTCATTATCGAAACTAACCATAATCTCCGCATGGTCTTCGAAATCGCAATCATCTAAAATGCTGTTCATGGTACCGTAGACCTGTGTCACATCCTCTTCGAATAAATAGTTCATAATGTCTAAATCGTGAATAGCTAAATCGATTGAAACTCCAACATCTTTGATTCTTGGAGGTAGGGGACCTACTCTTTTTGCAAATGCTGATACGATATCTCCGATTACTCCGTCATCAACAAGTTCTTTAGCTTTTTGAACTGCAGGGTTAAATCTTTCAACATGTCCTGTTGCAAGCAATACTCCTGATTCTTTAGCAGCAGCAATCATTTCTTCTGCTTCTTTTAATGTAAAGGCAATAGGTTTTTCAACCAAAACGTGTTTTTTATGTTTTATTGCTTCCATTACTACATTATAATGGAATGTAGTTGGAACACACACGCTTACTGCTTCAATTTCAGGATTTTCAAGTAGTTCATTGTAGTCGGTATAACCTTTAGCACCATATTTTTTCTCAATTCTTTTAAGTGCTTTTTCACTTACGTCACTTACAGCAACTAAATTTGCTTCTTCTATTTTGTGGTAGACACGAACATGGTTTTCACCCATTGCACCTACCCCAATAACTCCTACGTTAACAGCTTTCAATTCAACTCCTCCGTTTAAACATAATCTTGGAATTCTTTTCCAATGCGCCTTCCAAGTTCAACCGCATTTTTAATAGAACCTTTTTCGGTTTGCTTTTTAAGGATTTCTCCTTGTTTAGTTAATAATATTGAATAAAGTTCAAACTCTTTATTTTTCATACGGGCAATGGCTCCGATTGGCCATTGACAACCAACTCCAAGTTCTTCCAGCACCATTTTCTCGGCAAGAACTTCCTGTATGGAAACGTAATCATTTATTTTTTTAATAGTTTCTTTTTTATCTGAATCTTTTCTTGTAATTATTGCAAGAGCACCCTGGCCTGCCGGCGGGGTGATATAATCAGTTGGAAATACTTCTTTGATGTATTTTGTGAGATTCAATCTTTTAAGCCCTGCTTCGGCCATAATGGTTGCATCCAATTCACTATTAAGTGCTTTATCAATTCTAGTTTCGATATTTCCCCTAATAGGTTTAAGTTCGAAATCTTTATTGTAATGATTGCAAAATGCCTCTCTTCTAAGGCTGCTTGTTCCAAGCTTAGATCCAGGTCCAAGTTCTGCCCATGATTTTGAAGAAATTAGCACTTCATTTGGAGATTCACGTTTTGGAACAGCGGTGATTTGCAAATCTTCATTTAGTTCAGTAGGCAAATCCTTAAAACTATGTACTGCAAAGTCTATTTCTTCTTCTAGAAGTGCAATATCGAGTTCTTTAGTGAACAATCCTTTTGAATCAATATTGTATAACTGTGAAGTAGTGATTTTATCTCCTTTAGTTTTAATAATCTTCAAATCAACAGTTTCGCCGGTTATTCTTTCTAAATAACTGCAAACTTGTTTAGTTTGAGTTAATGCCAATTGACTTCCACGTGTTCCAACAATCATTTATTATCTCCAATTTCATTGAAATTAATTATATAAGTTGTAACTTATAACAAAAATTCTACATCATTAATTTTGCAATTAATAATTATTAAATGTTTATAATTTTTATAAAATTTATGTTTTCTAAAATTAGATTAGTTCACTTGATTATCTCTGTTTGAGTTTTCTGTAATCTGATCTGTAAATAAAAAGAAGGTTTTTATTATTTTTCAGTGCAACATCATAAACCTCATTATAATCTTTAATCAATTCGCATTTTTTAGACATTTTTTGAAAAATGGAACTGCCAACTTCACCGGTTAATATAATTTCGCAATTTTGCCTGTCTAAAAATTCGCTGACCTTTTTTTCATCGATTTCTTCGCAGGTGATGCCATAATCTCCACCGATAGCTATTATGTACTCATCTAAGTTAGCAATCATATTAATTGATTCTTCAATCGCTTTGGTATTTATTCCGGGGTTTATCTCTTCAATTACGGTGATGTTTTTGATTTGTTTTTTGTTAGTTCTTCCGGAAATTCCTTTGTAATTTTCAAGTCCTTTAATGATTTTATCTTCAGGAATTTCCAAACTTAATGCAGTTAGAATAACTCCCAGCACATTGCCTACATTATGTTTTCCCGGCGCAAATACATTCAGGCTAATTTCGCCTGAAATCTGATTATTTTTCACTGTTCTGACATTTTTAAATATGATGTTCATTTCAGTTTCATCTAATGAATAGCTGACATCATTTAAGTATAAATTTGAAGTTTCATCACTTAAGGAAAAAGTATTTACTTTTTCATGGTCAACATCACTGTAATATGTATCATAAGCCTCTTTTTGACATATTACAGTATCGCATCTGAATACTTGTTTTTTAGCTTCACTTGCACTGGATTTTCCTTTTGCAATCGGATAATCCTCAACAATATTCAATAGGACTCCTACATCTCCAATGCCGCTTACGCCAAGTGATGATTCAAAAATGGCTGAGTTATATTTTCTCAGGTTTTCACTCTCAACAAGTCCCTCAGCAATCTTGCAAATTGGATTGGCAACCTTATATGCCAAATCAATTGTTTGCTTAATGTTTGCAGGTGCAATTGAAATGTCCCGCTTTAGCATGATTTTTCTTTTATCTTCAAAAAGCATTGCACCAAGGCTTGATAAAATCAAAGGATTTTCATCAATTAAAATTTCTTTAAGCATAAAGACTGCTGATGTTTTTCCTTTAACTCCTGTAACCTCAACTTTTGGGATATCCTCTCCCCAGCCCCTTAAAAGCTCACGGACAATTTCATGATGGCTTTGGAAGGTATAGTTTAAGTTTCGGTTGTTTGAGACAATATCTGAAAAGCTCAATGGCATGTGGATTGGGTAAATTACGTTCATGTCTCCTTTAAATTCCCCCAAGTCGCTTAATTTTATTAACTCAACGTTATAGATGCTAAGCATTTTAGCATCAATGCTGTTTAGTGTGTTGTAAAGGTCATATGCAAGTACATTTTTTCCTTTTTTAGCAAGGCTGATTGCAATTTTGACCCCTCCGTGAGTTAAATCAATTACCAGGTTGTTCATTTATTTCACCTTGTGCTGGGAATGCCGCCTTCTCTTAGTTTGTCTTTGACTTTCTCATAGAAATATTTGGTTGAAGTGCGGATGAAGTATGCGGATTTAGGTGATTTCTTGAATTTAATCTCTTCTTCGTATGCAGCTTCTTCATTGATTTGACCATCCATAACAAATACTGCAGTTTTACCTTTTTTAAGTAATTTTACAGTAATTTCACTATTGTCAGATACTACAAAAGGCCTTACTCCAAGTTTGTATGGGCAGATAGGGATTATAACAAATCCGGCAACCTTCGGATCCACGATAGGTCCTCCGGCAGACATTGCATAGGCTGTCGAACCGCTTGGTGTTGAAACGATTAGTCCGTCGGCCCTTACTTCTTCTATTGTTTCGCCGTCCACTTGTATTTCAAAGTGCATCATTTTTGCAGGTTTGTCAGTCATCACAACCACTTCATTCATTACAGGGTACTGGTGGTTTTCGTGTGAAACAACTAATCTTGATCTTTTTTCTTTATAGTAATCACCCTTTAAAATAGCATTCAGCGCTTCAAATGTGTGAGTGGTTTCAATTTCAGTTAAGAATCCGACAGTTCCCATATTTATTCCAAAAATTGGAATTTCGGGATTCAGCTTTGACTGTGCTCTTAGAAGTGTTCCGTCTCCTCCGAGGATTATCACCATGTCACAGTCGAAATCAAATATTTTTTCTGATAATTGTTCAAAATCAATATTGAGGTTTAAATCGTCAAAGGCATCTGCCATTTCAGGATAATTTTCCAGGATTCTTTCAATGATATTGTCCAGTTCGGGATTGTCTTTCAATTCTGTTATTTCATGAGCTAATCTTTCTTCAATAATGACTTCCCGTCCATTTGTAAGCAGGTAATCTGCAATTTTTGCAGCATAAAGTATCGGCCTTTTCTGGTCAATTCTTGATATTATTCCGACCTTTCCTATGATGTCAGTCTGATTGTCATTTAGAATGTCAATCATTTGTTTGTGGAGTATTTTGTTGTTGGCCGCCACAACAACTGATTTTTCATAAATGCTTAAATTGTTGTTAAGTTTTTGACCGTACTTGTTTGTAATGATGCATCCGGCTTCTTCAAGAATCAGCTTTGAAGCTGCAATATCAAGTATTCTGCTTCCTCTAAGGTCCAAAAATGCATCATATCTTCCGCTTGCAACATAAGACAGCTCCAACACCACGCTTCCTAAAACTCTCATGCGGCGTGCGTTATCAACCAGCTTTGATGCCTGTGAAGTGCCGCTTTTTGTAAATCCTCCAAGGGTCATATCGCTAATGTTGATTATGTCGCTTGGATGCACTTCTTCGTTGTTTAACCAACATCCTTTTCCTTTTTCAGCTTCAAAAAAGTTACCGTTGGCAAAATTGCTTATAAAACCAAGTTCAACATCATTTAAAGTTGAAACACGGCCCTGATGAACACTTGCAACTGCTATTGAGATTCCATAAGCAGGAATCTCTTTAATTGCGTTGTTGGTTCCATCAACCGGGTCAATTAAAAATATGAACTTTGGAATTTCATCTTCTTTTAAGTCATCTCGTTTAAGCTCATCACTAAGTCTGATGCTTCTTTTAGTTCCGCGGCCAAGTTTCAATTCTCCAATTTCTTCGCTGATGATATATGAGAGTACTGGCGCGTTTTTTAATATATTAATTAATTTGTCTTCAGCTATTATGTCAATTAATGATGTCGGGGTTCCATCAGCACCCATTTTTACTTTTTCTCCGGATTCGGGCTTTCCGACATAGGGTCTTATCGCCCTTGCAACTTCTCTTATAATCTCATATGACAGGTCTGTTGCAATTTGTTTGTCTTTTGCATCCATTTTTATCCCTCTATTATTTCGTCTTTTAAATAAACTACTGATGCAACGACGGATGCTATCTCATCAACTGTTGCTGTAGATGATTCGACTATTAAATCTTTAATTTCAACTCCGCGTTTATCCATCATATACTTAACCATAGTCTCTGCTTCGTCAATTAAGTTATTGGGGTTTATATTTGCTCCTGTTGTTTCAACAACACATCCCAATTCCTCTCCGATTGCAGCTGCAATTACTGCAGTTATTTCATCACCCGGATTGTCTGAAGTCATTTCCGCTAGAACACAGTTTACCATTGCTCCTGCTTTGAGTTTAGGTAACTTTTTGATTTCAGCATTTCCCGCAAGCATGCTGGATACTTTTATCAAGTTCACATCACCTATTCCGGCATCTGTCAGAGCATTGTCAAATGCATTTAATTCTGTTGGCCCTTCATCCTTTCCAGATACAATAGCTATTTTCATTTTATCACTTAATTGTAAATTATGTATGTTATATTAAATAAATATTTAAATGATGACTGCCTATGTAAATTTAGGTGAACCTAATGATTTTGAATAAAAGATTGTCCATATTTTTATCAGCATGTTTTTTCATGCTATTGATGATGGTTTCATCTTCAATTGTTGCCGTGTTCTTTAATGGAGGTTCTATTCCATATTTCGGTTTGGTATTTGTTGTAATATTCTATTTTATAACTCGCATGTTTTATAATTACTTAAGAAATGATGTGTTTTATAAAAACACTAAACAATATTCAAGCGACAAACCTGATGAGAAATATTTGATTAAGGGGAAGAGAGACGGGAAGAAAATATTTATTATTGTGTGGGTTATTGTTGTTTTAATCCTTGCGGTCCTTTCTCTGGTATTATACTCATTCAATTCAACCCTAATCTAAATTTTTATTTATTTTATTTTTGATTCATACTTTTCTTCAATTTTTTCTATTTCAGCGAATAGTTTATATAAAATGGAAAAGAAAATTTATAATAATCTAATAATATTCCTTATTATAAGATTAAAAACCGGTTTTTATTTATGGAGGAAAATTAAATGTCAACAAAAGTTGTAGAGATTAAAACATTAAAAGTTGGAAAGTACATTGTTTTAGGCGGAGAGGCTTGTAAGATTATTAGTTACACTACTTCATCTCCTGGTAAACACGGAGCTGCAAAAGCAAGAATTGAAGCAGTTGGTATCTTCGATAACCAGAAAAGAAGTTTAGTTAAACCTGTAGATAACAAAGTAGACACTCCTATCATCGATAAAAGATTAGGACAAGTCATCTCCATTCAAGGAGCAAATGTTCAATTAATGGACATGGAAAATTACGATACTATCGACTTGTCAATGCCTGAAGAATTAAAAGATTCTATTGTTGAAGGCGTTGAAGTTGAATATATTGTTGCTTTAGGAAACATGAAAATAATGAGAACTAGAGGATCTAACTAGATTCTTTTCTCTTATTTATTTTTCCTTTCAAGATTAATTATGCTTTTAAATACATACGAACCATGGAAATTTGCATTTTCCTGTGAAAATGAAAATATTAAAGAAAATTCATTTGGAATAATCGGAGTTCCATTTGATAGCACTACTTCTTATCACTCCGGTGCACGTTTAGGACCAATTGTTGTAAGGGAAGCTTCATTTGGTTTTGAAAAATATAATGCTGTTTTTAATAAGGATTTAACCGCGACCTTTTATGATTTTGGAGATGTTAATGTAATTCCTGGAAACTGTGAAAAAACTTGCAAAATCATTGAAGACACTGTTAACGAATTAATTGAATTGGATATTAAGCCAATTATAATTGGTGGTGAACATTCCTCATCAATCGGAGCTATTAAAGCACTATATGAAAAATATGGTAAATTAACTGTTGTTCACATGGATGCTCACAGAGACCTTGCATTTGATTTTATTGGTGAGAAATATTCTCATGCAACTGTTATGAGAAGGGTTCATGAATTGGGCGCTGATCTGGTTCAGATTGGAATTAGGTCTTCTTCCAAAGAGGAGGACGAATTTGTAAAATCAACTTACAATATTCAAACATTTAAAAATAAAGACGTTCGCAAGCACATGGATGCAATCGAATACTATCTGACAAATATCGATGGTCCTATTTATATTTCAATAGATATGGATGTACTTGACCCGTCAATCGCTCCGAATGTTGGAAATCCTGTTCCTTGCGGATTATTTGTTTCAGAACTGGAAGATATCATCAGGACATTATCTCATAAGAACATTGTTGGTTTTGATGTTGTTGAAACTGCAAGTAATAGCTTAGGTGATTCCACTGCGGTTGTTGGGGCTAAACTGATTTATGATTTTCTAACTTTAATAGAATAATATTCTTTTTTTTTAAAAATTAGTCTTTATAGTTGTGTTCGACTTTATTCAGATAATATTTGCCTTTATCTGTAATGGCATAAAACCTATATCGTTTGTCTTCTTCATTAAGACATTCCACCAGTTCGGCTTCTTTTAAGGTCTTTAAATATTTAGATACATGATTGCTATTATCGTCAATATCTTTACTAATTTTTGAGGGTATTTTATTTTCTTTTTCTAAAGATTTTAGAACGTTAATCCTTTTTTTAGAACGTACCAGTAAAGAGATGATGCTCATGTCATCTTTTTGTTTCATATTTCAGAATTTAAATTTTGGCTATTTAATAGATATCTATATGATATTAGCATGCTAATAGCAATGTTTATATTCTGTGTTTAATAAAATAATCAATACAAACTATTGAGGTTATGATATTTCAATAAAATTTATTTCATTCTAGAAAATAATAATTGAAAATTGAATATCTCTAACCATAAGAAGCAATCGTTGAGGAAAGTAGTTTATATTATAGGTGATAAAATGCTAGTTCGTAATTTAGATTTTCTATCTATTCCAAAAGAATTTGCTAAAGTAGAAGTTGAGATTTATGATAATAAATCTATTGCTTTAGTTTATATTGAACAGAAAGGATACTCTTTAGTTTTAAAAACTGATGAAAAAATTGATTCGGTGTTTTTACTTAAAACGGATATTCTTCCAAATAATGTTAATGACCACTCAGACAGGGAAGACTTTATTAATGTCTTAAAAATGTTGTTAGACAAAATTTACAGTGTTGCAGATATAAAAGAATATGAAAAACAACACCAGGAGCATGTATTTTTAAGATTGATGGACATGTTGAATGATGGAAATGGAATGGAAATGATTAATGAGGACAATTCTCAAACATATAAAGATATTGAAAAGGGATTCATGAAATTGGAATTGGATATTATGGATAATAAAATCAATGCTTTAAATAGTTCTGTTTCCGATGTTTCAAGTAATTTGGATTCAACTGTTAAAGATATGGAAGAAAAATCTTGGGGAAATAAACTTAAAAAGACTTTAGAAGATAATAATTGGGGTTAGATTATGGTTAAATGTCAAAATTGCGGAGCAGAAGTTGTCGGGTCTGATTTTTGTTTTAATTGCGGAGAAAAAGTTGAAAAATTTGAAGGCACTTCTGATGTTTGTCCAAAATGCGGAACAAAGAATGATAAAAACACAACGTTTTGCCGTGAATGCGGTCATAAATTGGAAAATGGAGCTGCCGTATCTTTCAAACAACAGGAATGGAATGCTAGGCGTGATGAAGTTCTTGCAAGATATGATAAACTTGCTGAAGAGTTTGGAATCAAAGGCGAAGATTACTTCTTAACTAGTGTAAAACGTTTCAACATGTTAGAAAAGACCACTAGTAAGCATAAAACCATTAATAAATATGTTGGAGGTTTTAATCCCGATTTATATGTTGGCAATGAAACAATGATTGATGGTTTTTTTCTAATTAAGGAAAATAAATTTGTTTTTATGGAAATTGATAACAGGGACTGGGAAAAGGTCAATGCAGGAATTAATAATTTTTATTTTGATAAAATAGTATCAATGAGGGTCACTAAAAGACTTGGTGATGAAAGCAGATATGAGGACATCACTAAAAGGGCTTGGACATCTCCTCATGATATCAAGCGTGACATTCAAAATAAAATCCAATCTCTTAAAGCAACACGATTTAAAGACATGATTGCAAACAATGATAGTGCAGACATGTTTGATAGATTGTTAATCAAATTAGTTGACAACACTTCTTATGAAATTAGACTTCCAAGTTTTGAATTTGGTCAAAACTTAGTGGATTTATATGAATCCTTAAAAGACAAACCACAAACAGTTGTTGTTCAAAATCAAGCTGCAGAACCTAGTAAAGCTCAACAATTAAAGGAATATCAGGAATTACTTGAATCAGGTTCAATTACTCAAGGAGAATTTGACAAATTAAAAGAACGATTATTATTTGGATAGTGAAGCATCATGGTTAAATGCGGTAATTGTGGAATTGATGTTCCAGATGGTTTTGAAAGTTGTCCGAATTGTGGAAATGCATATATCGAATCTGAAAATCAAAATTCCTCAAATAAAATTAATGTCATAAAATGTGGCAGCTGTGGTGCTGAAATAGGTTCTGATAATGAATTATGTCCTTCTTGCGGCAATAAACTTGAAAAAGAAGATAAAAATCTAAAATGTGAAAAATGCGGATCCGTATTGCTTGACAAAGTTTTGTTTTGTCCGACATGCGGTTCAAAGGTAAGTTTTCCAAATAAAACTGCTCAAATAAAAACATGTCTTAATTGTGGAAATGAAGTAGAAGAGGATGTTGAGTTTTGCCCAGAGTGCGGAACTAATGTAAATGCTGGTGTGAAAACTAAACATGAATCAGATTATACTTCCCTTGAGGAGAAAATTAATTTGGAAAACATTATAAAACCATCCGTTATAGCTTTAATAGTGTCTATAGTTTTATCCATATTTGGATTATTAATCGGTTTTTCATGGTTTTCATTTGTAATGGCTATTATTTTGGCTGTAGGATTTTTTGCAGCACCTATTGATAATGAAGTTAATGCGAGTATATTCGGTTTTTTTGTCGGATTGATTTTAGGCATTTTAGAAAATCCGATAATCGGATTTATGTTTGGATCATTTGCTGCAGGTTTTTATGAAGGCTACTTTGGCAGCCATCTGATTATTCTGCTGATTTTAAGTGTTGTTGTAGCTTATGTCTCAAACATCTATCTAAAAGACAATGTCGAAGACATTATCACTAAATTCAAAAATATGCTCTAATTAACCATTTTTCATTTCTTTTATCTTTTTAAATCATAACCATACCATTAAATATTACCAAAACCAAATTTATATTATTAACTAAAAAATGGAGCATATTGTTATGAATAAAAGAACTATTGAGCTTTCAGGCCACATTATTGATTCATTGACTTTAACTAAGACAATGGGCATAATTATGGACAAAGGCGGGGAATTTGATATTTTGGAAATTGATGTTGGACGTAAAAAATCAGATGTAAGTCATGCAAAAATCGAAGTTTCAGCAGATTCTCCCGAACTGTTAGAGTCTATCTTAGATGAATTGTCTGTGCTCGGTGCATCAATTGATGAAATTAAGGAAGTTAATCTTGTTGCATCTGTTAAAGATAAAGTTGCTCCTGAAGGTTTTTATTCATCATCTAATCATACTACTCACATTTTCTATGATGGGGACTGGATTCCTGTTGAAGAAATCGAAATGGACTGTCTGGTAGTTGTTGATGAGGATGAAAAAAGGGCTTTTGTAAAACCGATAGCCAATGTTAAAGCCGGAGACAAAATTGTTGTCGGTCTTGATGGGGTTAAGGTAACACCTCCTCACAGATCAAGGGACGAACAGCAGGTATTTGAATTTATGAACAGTGAAGTGTCCTCTGAAAAACCTTTAATGAATCTGATTTATGGTATTGCCGGAGAAATGAAAGAAATCAAGGCAAACGGAGGTAAAATAGGTATTGTGGCAGGGCCGGCCATTGTGCATACCGGGTCAGGCAAATATCTGGCATCACTTATCAAGGAAGGATACATAGATGTTATCATGGCGGGAAATGCGCTTGCAACCCATGACATTGAATCAAATCTCTTCGGAACTTCTTTAGGTATTGAAGTGGAAACAGGTAAGATTGTAGCTCACGGCCACACACATCACATGAGGGCCATTAACCGGATTAATCATTCAGGCTCTATTAAAAATGCAGTTGAAGACGGAACTTTAACCGGCGGTATCATGTATGAATGTATTAAAAATGATGTTCCATATGTTCTTGCAGGTTCTATACGTGATGACGGACCGCTTCCTGATGTCATAACTGATACTGCAGAATCACAAAAGCTGATGAGACATTATGCTCAGGAAGTTGATATGGTGATAATGATTGCAACCATGCTTCATTCCATTGCAACAGGTAACCTTCTTCCTTCAAGAGTTAAAAGTATTTGCGTAGATATTAATCCGTCCACCGTTACCAAATTATCTGACAGGGGAAGTGCGCAGGTTGTTGGAATAGTTACTGATATTGGAACATTTTTACCACTTCTCTACAATGCGTTACATGAGGAATAGAAATGAAATTCACTAGCTATGTTCTGGATGTATTGACTGACTCTGTTTTTCCGGCCAGAATTGCAATTGCAGATGGTGTCTTTAAAGAAATCATGCCTATTCAAGTTAGCGGGGATGATGAACTTGATGTCGAAGGTTTGTTGCTTCCGGGGTTCATTGATTCACATATCCATATTGAAAGCACAATGCTTACTCCAGGCCAATTTGCAAAAATTGCTGTAAGGCACGGCACCACTTCGGTTGTATGCGATCCTCATGAAATAGCTAATGTCTGCGGGCTTGACGGTATCGAGTTCATGATTGAAAACGCAAGTCAGGTTCCATTTAATTTTTATTTTACTGCACCTTCCTGTGTTCCGGCAACTTCATTTGAAACATCAGGGGCTGTTTTGGATTCTGATGACATTGAGTATTTGCTTCAAAAGGATGAAATTGTGGCTTTGGGAGAAATGATGAATTTTCCTGGAGTTATTAACGGTGATGAGGAAGTCATTAAGAAATTGGAATTGGCCAGACAATACAAAAAACCTATTGACGGCCATGCTCCGCTGCTTTCCGGTAAAGAATTGGATAAATATCTTGAACAATATATAGTTACAGATCACGAATGCAGCAATTTCGATGAAGCTATTGAAAAGAAGCAGAAAGGCATGAAGATTATGGTTCGTGACGGTTCATCTGCTAAAAATATGGAAGGGCTTTTTGATTTTTCACAGCGCATCGAACACTTGAAAAATCAGGACAGCTTCGGCATAATGCCGAGGGAAGTGTTGGAACGAAGAATCCACTCTCCAATATTTGATTTTATTGTAAGTGATGATAAACACCCTAATGATTTAATTAAAGGGCACCTGAATAAATCAGTTAAAAAAGCTGCTGAATTGGGAGTGGATATCATTAAAGCTATTGAAATGGTAACCATCAATCCGGCAGCCCATTACGGTTTGGATGCCGGTTCAGTTACAACAGGTGCTAAAGCCGACTTCATCATTATTGACAATCTCGTCGATTTCAATGTTTTAAAAACATATGTTGGTGGCGAATGTGTATTTGACGGCGAAAATGTTTTATTCGATGTTCCTGAAATCGAAGCTGAAAACTCAATTGACGCAACAGAAAAAACAGCTCAGGACTTTGAAATTCGCTTTGACGGTGATGAATGTGAAGTTAACGTGATTGAGTGTTTTAATGGTGAATTATTGACTAATAAAGTTTCTGCAACTTTAGAAGTTAAGGAGGGTATAATTCAGCCGGATACTTCTGGAGACATTTTGAAAATAGCAGTTGTTGAGAGATATGGAAAAAATCATGTGGCTAATGCATTCATTAAAGGTTTTGGCCTTAAAAAAGGAGCAATCGCCTCATCTGTTGCACATGATTCCCATAATATTATCGTCGTTGGCTGCAGTGCAGATATGATGGCAAGAGCAGTTAATAAAATCATTGAAAATAAAGGGGGATTTTCGATTGTTGGCCCGGAGCTTGACGAATCGCTGCCTCTTCCGATTGCAGGACTGATGAGCAATGAGGATGCATTTGAAGTTGCCCGAAAGTTGGATGTTTTACATAACATGTCCGGGGAATTGGGCTGCATGCTTGACTCTCCATTTATGACAATGGCATTTATGGCATTGCTTGTAATCCCTTTTCTTAAATTGTCTGATTTGGGACTGTTTGATGGTGATGCTTTTGAATTTATTGATGTTGTCGGAAATTAGGGTTTCCAGCCTTTTTTCATCAACTCCTTTTTTATCTTCCTCATAGCTTCAATGTCTTCTTTATATCCAACTTTCACCACAATGCGATTTGCTTCTCTAAACCTTTTAATATATTCTTCCTTTTCATCGTCTCCAACCATGCCAAAACGTGTTAGGTTGGATAAAGACTCAATAACATAGCCAAAACCTCTGTTCATTGCAGATGTTGGTTTATTAATAACCAGTTCTGTCACTTTGGACTTAATAACTATTGCTTCCCCTTTCTTTTTAACCGGATCGCTTTGTTTTACAGCTTCAGTTAAAGTGATGACTTCACATTTAAAGTAGGCATCTGCACATATTAAAGCGCTGTCGCTGCTGAACTGGCTTTGAGGCAGATTTCCAAGAGTTGAGGCTGTAAATATCTCCGGACTGTGGGTGATGTTGACAATAAACTCTTTTTGTGAGATAATATTTTCAAGTGTTTTGCTTCCTTTAAAAATACGGTTTAAAATTTTATCCCTGCCTGCACAAATCACACCAATAGGTGCCGCATTTTTAATATTTTCACAATTTTTAGTTGTAATGACTGTTTCGTATTGTCTTCCTTTTTCCATTCCGATTGAAGATAAATCTATTTCCATATTATCATTTAAAGATTTTATTTTTTTTTAACAAAAGTTTTTATAGGTTTATTAACAATATATTATTAATATTATTTATTATTAAAGGTGCTTAAGCTATGAAATATAAAATGTATGATGAAATGATGGAACAACCGGTTTCTCTTAGGAGAACTTTTAAATCAGAGTTGCCTAAATTGAAAGAAATTTCCAAGCTGGTTTCTGATGTTAAAAAAGTTTATTTAATCGGTTGTGGCAGTTCAATTTCAACATGTTATAGTGTATGTGATGCAATTCGCATGTCTAGCACTAATATCGATATTGAAGTATTTACCGGTTATGAGTTTTATTACAATAAAAAACTGGTCAAAAATGAAAATTCTATTGCCATATTCACATCCCAGTCAGGTGAAACAGCCGACACTTTGGCATCCCTTAGAAGAGCCAACGAATTTGGAATCAGCACAGTATCAATTTCAAACGAACCTGAAAGTTCCATGACTCTGGAAGCCGGAATTTCAATTGTCACTCAAGGCGAAACCGAAACAGCAATTCTCGGTACTAAAACTTATATTACTCAGCTTGCCTGTCTTTATCAGATATTGTTTGCAGCCAGTGATTATGAAAACAAAAACAGGCTATTGGCGGATTTGCATGAACTTCCGAACATATTGGAACACCTGTTAAATTCTGCTGAAGAAGAAAATAAGGCATTGGCCGAGGAATTTAAAGATGAGGATATTTTCTATTGTCTTGGAAGCGGACCTAATTTCGGACTTTCATATAAATTAGCAATGACCATGCTTATGGAAGGGGCTATTAAACACGCTTGCCCTCTTTATTCAGCGGAATTCAGACATGGTCTTATTGAACGTGCCGAAAAGGATGTTCCGATTATATTTTTAAAGTCTGACTTTGAATCTGATGAAATCACAGATAAGGCTATTGAATTTTCTAAAAAGTTAGAGTTAAAGTCAATAGTCTATGATTTAAATGATTATGCTGATGTGGATAAATTGCTCTCTCCATTTGTACTGGTGATTCCACTTGAATGGTTCGTATATTATCTGGCCCACTTCAACGGCGAAGATCCCGGTGCAACAAGACACATCGGAAAAGTCAGATATTAATTTTTAAAAAAATACATAATCGCTTCATATAATGCCTAGTTGGAATGTCCTTTTGAGATGAACCGATTGGGAATGTGAGTTTTGCATATGTGAACTGTGGAACGCTATTTGATTAGGGGGAATGTTTGTAAATGTGAATTCTGCCATAACGGAAAAAATATCTCCAAAAAGAGCTATTATGGATGGTGGGAGAATATTTTCTGAATGTGGCGAAGTATTGGAAGATTCAGACTGTTGTCGGTCGGTGAAATAATCAGGATTGGATAGGATTGCTGATGGCAATATGTTCCTAAAACTGAAAATAAACTGATGAAAGTCATAATACATTCTTTATGAATAGTAAAACGTGGTGATTTTTTTGGAGCTATTTTTAAATCATTAGGATAAAAACATAACTTCATGCGATTGTGTTATGGGTTTTAATGGAATGTTATACAAAGTAAAAGATTCGGATTTTTAAACTCATATGCTTAGCAATACAAGAATTAAAAATGATAATGTATTTCTAACTTTCTGCAAATATGATCAAAAATTTATATACTTACAAAAATTGCATACATAAAATTTTATATGCTTACTACAATTCTCAGAGCTAATACAAATTAATATGTTGAATGCCATGAACTTAAATCTAAGAGTATATATTAACCATTTTAAGTGCTGGCTTACAACCCATTATTAATTACTGTATTCCGTAATTTCGGTGAGTTTTTCAATATCTGAATAACTCCAATATTTATTTTCCCGTTGGAAGTAAATATCTTTCCTTTTTTTTTAAAATTCTAAATGGCACATTGGTATTCTCATATATGTGGACAATATCGAAGAGCCCAACTAATTCTGGAATCAATTTAAGTGCTTTATTATATCCTGATTTAATCGCATCTTCCTGGACAGTATGCTCTCCCATTGATTCTCTAATCTCGATGCGAGTTTTGTTAATTTCAGGAGTTGATGTGAGAACATATATGCATCTTAAGAAGTATCCTTTTTCTTTAGCTTTTTTTTTAGTAATTTGAGATTTCTATCTGTGGAAAGCAGGGTTTCAAATGTGAAATCTTCAGGTTTTTCAGCCATGGCTTCTCTAAGTTCTTAGTTTTTATGGCTGCTTCCAAGTCACTGCAAGAATTTGATTTTTTGAGATCATCGGCGTTATTCTTAATCGTATTATAAATTATCCTCTTCGTTAATAATAAATATTTTCAAAGTGCGAGTTTGTGCAAAAAACATCCAAAAATAACATATTCAACAGGAAAATTAGTAAAAACATAGTTGCCCAAAGTAGATTATATAAAAAAACAAATAGTTACTCCTTTTCAGAATTTAAATCACAAAAATTTCACTTTCACATTTAATATGTTTTTAAAAATTTACTTACAAGCGGTGACTGGTCAAATTTTTGAATAGTTGACTGAATTCTCAAAGCAAATTAATATAAATTTTTTCATAAAATTGTAATCATCAACCTCAATCATCAACCAACATGCATTTTTTATTATTAATCAAAATTGTTTTAATCACAAAATAAGCAATTTAAAGAATTTTAAAAAATTAATCATCAACCAAAAACTATCTTAACCATCAAATAGCTAATATCTAATTTTGAATTATATATGCAAAACATTGTGAAAATCTACATGAACAGGAGTTTTAAATAGAAAAACATATTTGTTCATCATGCTTAAACTGAATCTTACCATATACAATATTCTAAATACGGTAAAAAGGATAAAAAGGGACTTGTATGAATGTTAAAGGCGTTAAAGGTGCGATTACAGAATATTCTGAAGAACATGAATATTTATTACCCCGAAATCAGATAGTTATATTAAAAGATGTTAAAAACAATATTGCAAAAATTTTATTAGTAGATTAAAAAGGAAGAGTATTATGAAAATTCGTGCTGATTTAATTTTTAACGGAGAGCCAGGAGTTGAATAGTATAAAGGGTATTTGCTAAATTGATAAGAACCGCACCGGTTTTCAGACACTCCACCTGGTTAGACAATATTAGGGAATTAGATTCTTTTCCTGAAATTTTACGTAAAACTTATGAAACTAAAAGTGAGGATATTGGTGATGAAAAAATTGTAATTGAACTTGAAGAGTGGCTTAAGGATAATCCAGAATATTCTTTTTTAGTTGAATAGTAAATTATCCTTTTTGTTTGAAACGAATGTTATTTTAAGTAATATTCAAAACACTGCCATTAGGTACTAGATATAAGACATTATATAAAAATTATAAAACAAAAGAAGCAGTAATTATATTATTAACTTAAGGAGGTTTTTGATGGGTAAAAGAGAATATGAAATCAATGTTGATAAACTAAAAGATTTTTATGAGGAGTTCAAAAGTTTAGAAGATTGGATTCCTCATATGATTCTAATGTATTTGCCATCAGAAGTTGCTCTTGCTATAGGTTCAGAAGTTAAAAAATAAAAGGTTGTGGCAAAATAGGATTGTGGAGCATCAAAGAGCTAATCATGGTGAGAATTATTATGATTATATTAATTGGGAGATTGAAACTTTCCTTAGAAAATACCCTTATTTCAAATCTATTTTCATCAAGAAATAATTACTCATCAAATGCGTTTGAAATGAATGTTATTCTAAGTAATATTCAAAACATAAAACATTGTATAAAAATTATAGAACTAAGGAAGCAGTCATAATATTATTAACTTGAGGTGATTTAAATGGGTGAACAAAAATATGAAATTGATTCTCAAAAATTAGAAGAATTTTATGATGATTTAATATCTTTAGAAGATTGGATTCCATTTGAAATTAAAAGTTCATTACCTATTGAAATCGCTATTAAAATAGGATCTAAAGTTAAAAATAAAGATTTATGGTGGGATAGACTCATGAAACATCAAAGAGCAAATTATGGTGAGGATTATTATGATTATATTAATTGGGAGATTGAAACTTTCCTTAGAAAATACCCTTATTTCAAACCTATTTTCATCAAAAAATAATTACTCATCAAATGCTGTTTGAAACGAATGTTATTCTAAGTAATATTCAAAACAAAAACGTGTGAGAAAATATCTAAAAAAATCAAGTTTCATTTAATAGTAAATGGATTGGAACAGGACATCTTGGAAACCATACATCTAATGACTGGGAAAAAGAACTATTGTTAATTTCTCGTGAAAGAAAACGATTAAAACTAAAAATATAATTGGGAAGGGGTAGATAATATGATTTTCGATAAATTTAAAAAAATAATTAAATTAAATAATAATCATTATTGGTATGATTTAAAGGGAAAATTTTTTTATATTCCTGAAACAAAGGATTATATTAATATCACTGCATTTCAAGCATTAATCATTTTAGGAGATTTTCTAGTTTTAAAATGGGATGCTGAAGATATTTTTAACACTTGTGATTGGAGTAATGATGTTGATTTAGATAATGTTAAATTATTTATTTCTAAATATTCTGAGGGGTTATTAGATGAAGTCCTAGAATGGATTTGTGATAATAACATAGAATGCAATGATGAAAATAAATTAGATTACTTATCTAAATATAATTTATAATTTTTTTTCGTTTGAAACGAATGTTATTCTAAGTAATATTCAAAACCATACAATTATTAAAGAATTTGATGAACGCAATCATCATGCAGTGGTGCAAGTTGTCAAAAAATGTCCAAAACGGAGATGAACAAATGAACTATGAATTTGATGAACAATTTATAAAAAAACATTCAAAAGATATAATTGCTATTTCTGACGTATTAGTGTTGCCCATCATTGGAAGCATCCTTAATCAGGGAGTTCATAGTACATTATGGAATAACCAATGTGAAAAATGGGCATTGTGGGGTAGGCATAGTGCTTATGAAATTCCTGGTGAATCCGATTATGATTATGTTTTAAGATTGGTGGGGGAGTTAATTGATGTTCATCCTGAATTAGTGGGTTTACTCAAAATAACTGATAATTTAGGAAAACTTGTCAATTATGTTCCTGAAAATCTGTTTAAATTTGATGAAAATTTCATTAAAAATAATTTAGAAAATTGGATTTTGCTTGAAGATTATTTGCCTTTTGATATTAGTAACTATGAATCTTTAGATTTTCCTGAAGATGGATGGACTGCTCAAGATGACCGTGAATCATATCTTGGAGAGGAGTTCAAAATTTATAAAAAAATTGAAGATTTAATAAAAGAAAAATGCATCTACTATGAAGATAGGATTAAAGCATTTAATAGTGTGGTTATTGAATGGTTAGATTGTCATCCTGAATTTGAGGGGATTATAGCTAAAGAATCTTTTAATATGTATCAACAAATGAAAAACAATAATGATTATATTGAATTCATTGATTTATTGGATTTTGAAAAAGTACCTTCTGAAAAGGATAATGATTTTAAAACTAAGGAAGTTAACTCAGATAAATGGATTCATAAAAATGATTCTAGTATTAGATTACCTAATTTCAAAAAAATTGATGAAATTTATGATGAATATGGAGCAACGTTATTATCATGTTATTTAGCGTATCTTGTTTAATTTTCTCTTTGTTTTTGTGTTTGAAACGAATGTTATTCTAAGTAATATTCAAAACAAAAACATGACAAACATAATTCATTACACAACTTCAACCAACAAATTAAAATAAATATAATCCAAGTTTAACAATCAGGCCTCCACCATCTACAACAATGATAAAATAATTTTGGAATTCAAAAAAATAAAGTATCACAAATATGAAAAATCAAAGATTAAAAGTATTTTTAATAACCTTTAGTAAATTTAATCGAAAAATTTATATACTAACAAAAGGTAGGCCATATAAAAAACGCATAGTTACTCTCTTTTCAGGATTTAGACCGCAAAAATTTCACATTCCCATTTAATATATTTTTAAAATTTTATTTACAAATGCTAATCACAAGAATAATTCTATACTTACCAAATTCTCAAATCAAATCAAAATAAATTCTTTCATAAATTTGTAATCATCAACCTTAATCATCAACCATCATAAATTTTTTATTTTTAATTAAACTCATTTAAATCATAAAATAAGTAATTTAAAGAATTTTGAAAAATTAATCATCAACCAAAAAATATGTTAATCATCAACTAGTCAAATCTAATTTGGAATTATATTCAAAAAATCATGCACTTACCATAAGGTACTAACTTATTTCCCATATTAATTACTGTACTGCGTAATTCCAGTGAGTTTTTCAACATCAGAATAACTCCAATATTTATTTTCCCAATGAAAGCAAATATCTTTCCTTTTTTTGAAAATTCTAAATGGAACCATAGTATTATCATAAATATGGACAATGTCACAAATTTCAACTAATTCCGGAATAAGTTTAAGTGCCTTATAATATCGGGATTTGATTTTATCTTCAGGAACGGCATGCCCACCCATAGATTCTCTCATTCTTACTCTTGCCATATTTATTTTATAATCATATGTTAAAACATAAATGCATCTGATGAAAAAACCTTTTTCTTTGGCTTTTTTTAGTAATTTGAGATTCCTATCAGTAGAGAGTACTGTTTCAAATGTGAAATCTTCACCTTTTTCAAGCATGCTCTCCCTAAGCTCTTCGGCTTTTTGAGCAGCTTCCAAATCACTGCACAAACTTGATTTTTTAATGTCATCCGCATTAATATAAACACCAACAGTTTTTGCCATACGGGTCATGGTAGTTTTTCCACTGCCGTTTGGACTGCAAAAACAATGATTTCAGGAAGCCTTTCAGTCTTTGACATAAACTCTCATTCCATCAGGATACTCTAAATAAGCACATTTATTTTCATCATCATAACCAGCAATAGGAAGTCCTTTAATTTTACATATATCCTGATCTATTTTAATGGATGCTTTGAATCTTTCAGTAAGCTCTTCATCAGAAATACCGCAAGTTGAATCTAATTCATTTCCTTCAGTCAAAATAATTCCTCCCTATTAATTGTATTATAAATTATCATCTTCATTAATAATTAATATTTTCAAAGTGCGACTTTATGCAAAAATACTAATAAAAATTAGTATCAAATCTAATTTAAACCTATAGATATTTAGTAACTATAAATGAGAGTTTGAAAAAATTTAATGAAATTTACTTGCGGTGTGAGGAAACGTAAGGCATTTTTGGTTAAAAAGTTCATGTCCTCAAAATAGATGAAAATAACCATCAATACTACAGCCAAATTCAGAGATTTTGGTTTGAAGTTAATCTTTTCTTTTGAAATATTCAAAACAATGCAATTAGTAAACACCTAGTTGCCTAAAGTTTATACTCAAAGAATTAAGCACTTATCAAATATTAATATCCAGAAAATTTTATAATTGGCCTCTTTTAAAGCGATTTTAAGTTGAAAAAAACAAACAAACATAACTTATTATCAAACTTAAACCAACCAATTTAAATAAATATACATCACTTTTAAAGATTTAACATCCAGTATTTAGAATATTAATAAAATAATTTACGAATTCAAAAAAATAAAGCATCACCAATATGAAAAAACAAAGATTAAAAGTATTACTTTTTAATAACCTTTAGTAAATTTAATCGAAAAGTTTATATACTAACAAAAAGTAACTAATACACACTTAAAGAAAATTCATCAAAAGGAGCGTGAAAAGTATGGATAAATCTGAAACTATTGATGCGGAATTTACTGAAAAAGAAGAAAAAGCAAAATTTGACGAAGCGAAAGAAAGATTTGATGAAAAAAAAGAAAAAGGGAAAACCATTGCAGATAATGTAATTAATGACCTATACAGAAATATTGATGAATTCAGAGAAAGCCTTAAAAATATGCAAAAAACTGCAGATCAAAAATACGCAGATTACAAAAAATCCACCGTGCAAACTATTGACATTGATTTGGTAGAAACAGAAAACACCTACCACATCAAAGCGGCAGTGCCTGGGGTTAGTAAAGAAGATGTTTTAATTGAAGCAGGGGACAATGACCTTACTATTGAAACTACCTTCAAACCATTCATTGAGGATTTTGAAGAAGATGCGGAAATTATTGTTTCTGCTATCAAATCCGGAAAATGTGTTAAAACTGTAAGATTTGGAAATAGTATTGATATTGAAAATATTACAGCAAAATTCAGTAATGGAATTGTTGTTATAACTATTCCAAAATTAATTATACCAAAACATAAGGTAAATGTGGAATAGTGCATGGAACATCATGAACTTATGTCTGACGTTCCGTTATTTTTCATTACGGGAGTTGTTCAAGCAGATTTAGGTTTGGAAATATTTGCCATGCTAAAAACTAACAATATTAAAACAGGCCGGCGCAATATAATGCGCTGGTCTAAAATTTTACAAAGATGGAAAAATTCCCTAGTTTGGTATATGTTCCGAATATTACTTAAAATTACATTTGTTTAAAACTTAATAAAACTTAAAGTCCTTTTAATAATCTTGTAAGAATCAAAATCCCATTCAATTTCCAAAGACAAACACTCTGAAGGCAAATCTAACTTGAGATTAAATGAATCTAATAATTCCTGTACTGTTTGAGTTTCACTCATTTTTTAATCACTCCAGAGGAGTATAATCATACGGAATGTGCTCAGGATATTTTTTTCATACTATTTTGAGCTTCTTCAACAGTATAACCAGATTTCGGAACTAAACATTCTAATTCTGGGTGAACTTCAATAAATTCTCTTATAAAATGTTGATTCATTTCAAACTTAGTTTCACCTTTTTGCCAATATCCATCATGTTTATAATGCCATATATATTCCATTTGGTTTTGACAAATTTTGTCTACAACATTCTGTGGCACACCTGGTGCAGCAAACCCTCTAAGTTGGTGGGGAATGTATACACCATCAATTCAACAAGTTCATCGATATAATCTTTAAGTTTATCAAGAGCAAACGGCCTATGAGCTACCATAATCATCACATTAATATTTGTTTACAACTCTTAATTTAGCATGATGTTTTTTCTCATCAAATTCCATAATTTTAACATATGTGTCTTTTTTTGTTAAAAATTCAATTTCAGGTTTAGTTTTGAATATTACTTAGAATAACATTCGTTTCAAACA
>NZ_JAUNXI010000016.1 GCF_030539875.1 Methanobrevibacter sp. | reverse complement strand
TTTGATATTTTTTATTATATACTTTTTGATATTTTTATTGTAGGATTTTGCAATTAATATTAATCGTATGTTATCCTAGGTATTACTTTAGTATTCCACTGGCATGCTGTTATGGAGTGAGCATTTGATAGGCAATGTTAGTTCGTTAGGTATGAAAAAAGTTTAACTAAAAAGTAGTACATAATTCAGGTACTTTTTGACTTTATTTTTCGTATTATCACGAACAAATTTCACAAAAAGTAGTAGATAATTTGATATGGATTATGCAAATTTTTCGACTAAGCTTGTTAAAAGGAATTTCAGGCTTCATGACCAGGATTCTCTGCTATTGATTGGTAATGTTAAAGAGGGTGAGGTTGTAAAGGAAGTTAGGGAGCCTAGTTATATTGATTCACAGCAAAAACTATTTTAATCATATTATTTTCCTTCTAATCGTTTTATATCCAAAATCATTTGATCAAAGTCGGAAATGAAGTTTTCATCTTGCATGACTCTGAATTTTTCATATTTTTCAAGAACATGTTTTCTAGCCTCTTCAGCAGATATTTTACCTTTTCCAACTAGAATTGGCAGTCTTCGAAGTTTGAGGTAATCATCCAGCAGTTCCTTCCAGTCCTTCATACCCATTGGAATTCTGTCTTCTGCACGGGATTCAGCTAAATTCAAAAAACCTTCCACTAAACTGTTTAATCTGGATAATTCATTCTGATTTAAATAATTTTTTGATATGACTACATCACTTTGGAGTATTTTTCCATTCGGTGCTTTTTTCCATGTTGTCAATCCCATACGGGTTTTTCCAATATCACTTCGTGTTTCTATAATCTCGGCGGCAGTATGGTTGCTTATTGCATATATCAGTTTGTTCTGTACTGTTGCAAAGAATTCCTTTGTGATGTCTGCATCTTTGTCATAATCGAAACTTGTTGCATAAATGTCTGTGATTTTTTGATTGAATCTTCTCTCTGAAGCCCTTATTTCTCGAATGGTTTCTAATAATTCATCGAAATAGTCTTCTGTGAATCTTCCACCTTTTTTTAGAAGTTCTTTGTCTATGACAAATCCTTTTACCATATATTCTTTTAAAATTTTATTGGACCATTTTCTGAACTGTGTTGCTTCTTTACTGTTTATTCTATATCCTATTGATATGATTGCATCAAGATTAAACCATATTTGAGGGCGTCCTCCTTTTTTGGAGTTTTGCAAATATTCTTTGCTAAACTCTATATTCTCTTTAAATAGTTTATCTGATGATATACTTACTTCATTTTCTTCAAGTTCATCTTCAGATATGATATTTTTAAAATGGTAGGATATAGTTTGAGGAGATGTTCCAAAAATTTCTGCAACAACTTTTCTACTTGCCCATAATGTATCATTGCCTATTAAAAATTCAGCTTCGATGTCATTCTGTTCGCTTTTGTATAATAACTTTTCAATAAGTTTAAATTCTGGCATACGTTTCCTCCTTGCTTTAATCTAAAAATTATATAATTGGTTTTATATTTGTTAATGATTATTATATCCAATTTTTGCAAGAGCATTTGATGAATAATATTTGTTTGTTAAATATGAAACAAGTTTGACCAAAAAGTAGTACATAATTCTCCAACTTTTGGCCAATTTTTGTTCGTATTGTATTGAACAAATTTCACTAAAAGTAGTAGATTTCTGAGTGTATTATGCAAATTTCTCGAATAATCCTGTTAAAAGGAATTTCAAGCTTCACAATCCCAATTCTTCGCTATTGATGGGAAATGTTAATGATGGTGATGTTGTAATGGATGTTAGGGACCTCGTCATATTTAAACTCGCGAAAATGTAGTGCCACTTACAGGTAATTTTCAATCAACTTTGTTATAAAATTTATCTGGTTGTTATTTAATGTTTTGGATAAATGTCCAAAAGATATGGCTTGAATAGCTATTTAATGATTGTTGCAATGAGTTATTCAATATGATTAAAATCAAGAATTATATTGAATATGAAAAATGTTGAAATGAAAACTTAATAAAAAATTTAAAATCATTAAGTTGGCGGCTATGGTGCTGATGATAATTGCACATTAATTATAAATTTATCAACTAACATAATTTATTAATAACATATTACTATGGGTGATTTTAGTAAAATTATTTCATGGAATATTGATGCAATAGATCAACATACAAAAGTTGAAATCTAGACGAGCTTATTAAAAAAAATAATTTGGTGGTGACAGTATGAAGTTATGTCCAAAGTGCGGCGCTAATTTATCTGAAGTAATTGGAGGTTATTTGTGTAATGAATGTGGTGGTGGAATGTTTAGTGAAGATGAAGTTATTGTTGCCAGATGCCCTACATGTAATAATGAACTGGGAGATTTGTGTGATGAATACTATTGTTATGAATGTAATAGGGCTGTAGGTAAAGAGGATGCTGTTTGCAGTAGAAATATAGGTTCTGATGATGATTATGATTTCGGAGAACCGGATTATGATTCCATGATCGATAATGGGGAAAATATTTGTTTAAATTGTACTTATTGGAGTGTAAGTCCATATGGTGCATCTTATGGAATGGTTTGCCGTAGAGGTTATCCGACATCCGGTCCTGGTGATTCCTGCAGTGATTTTATCCAGTCACATCATTTTGCAAGCTATGGCGATGAAGGCCAATATCAATTCGATGAGACAAGGAGGGATACTGCCAATAAATTATATCATTGGAGAAATAATAGGTAATTTATGTTTCAATATTTCTTCATAATTTTACCATAATTATTTTAACTTTGTTAAACATAACTTAATGCCCATGAGAATTAATAGGGAAGTTTGATTCAATGTCAGAAAAATTTTGTCCGAACTGTAATTTTGAAAATGGAAATGATGATAATTTTTGCCAAGAGTGTGGATCACATTTAGATTTAGCAGATTATATTGAATCAAAAAAATTAGATAAAACTTTCACACAAAAAGTTAAGTCATTTTTTGGAAATAAGCATATTGATAAACTTAACAATGAAATTGAAGAATTTATAAAATTTTCATATGATTTAAAAATTAGTGATAACGTAAATGGAACTTATGTGAAAAACGGTGAACTCTATGAATATGAAGGTATTCGCAATTGGGTTGGCATCTCAGACATTTTCGGAGTGATCATCGATATTCATAATGACGGGCGCATAATTGTTTAGTTTTTTCAGTGTCTAAAATGAATAATGCTTGCCGACAAGTAAATATGGGATTTAAAGCAACATTTCATTTTACAACCAATGCCAAACCTGAACATAATATCAGACGGAGAGTTTTAAAGAGAATATGCTGCAGAAATTTAATCTGAAAAGCAAATCAGAAAACAGGTATTTAAAATCAAAATAAAAATGATGGAATGTGCATAACAAGATGAGTCCATTGCTGTGCAAAAGCCATTGATTATTCTGATATATTCCTTAATTCATGAAAGTGGAGTGTAAACTCGCTGTCATTTTGACATGATAATTTTATATAATTGAAATAATAAAATATTATATTAATTAATATATACAGGTTGTAATAGCTATGGCTAATATAAATAATACATCATCCTACATGGATGAGGATAAAAAGCAGATTATCAAAGAGTCAAATTATACCTACAGGGATGCTCTTGAGGTTTCAGCGTTTCTTATTGAAACAGGAAGGTTTGAAAGGTTCTATAAGGAAATGCAGATTGCCGACTTGCAAAGGGAACTTGATGAAATGGATAATGAATAGCTTCAAAAAATAGTCTGAGAGGGTAAATGACTAAGGTATGCCGGCTGGTGATGATTTAAAGTTAAAGAGATGACATGTAGGTTATATGTCATGGAAATAACAATTCGTCAATGATTTTCATATCCAAATTTTCTTCAACTATTTCTGCCAGCTTGTTTAAGGAGTAATCCTTTTGGGTTTCATAAGGATCCGGACCGTATCTGGCTTCAAGGCCTTTTTTGACCCTTAGATAGTTCAGCAATTCTCTTCTGAAATTATAGTTGTGGAATATTCCATGGAAATATGTTGCAAACACGTTGCCGTTGCATGCACCGTCGATTAGGCCTTCGTCGTTGTTTCCCTGTCCTTTGGAAATGTTCAGCAATGCTTCGGAATTTAAAAGTTCGCTTGTACCTTCATGAATCTCATAACCTGTAACGGTTTCACCTGCAATTTCTTTAAATATTTCACCGGCCAGGCCTTTGAGATTTTGAGAGATTCTTGCCTCTGACTGTGTTACTATTTTATCTGACCTTGCAAATTTGGATTCGATGTCCAAAAGTCCGAGGCCTCTGACTGTTCCGTGCTTTGATTCTTTTTTTTCTTCATCATGTATGATTTTTCCAAGGATTTGCAGACCTCCGCATATTCCGATAACCGGTATGTCTTTTGATTTTTCAATTATCTTGTCTCCAAGGCCGCTTTTTTCCAGTTCGTACATGTCGTCTGTAGAGTTTCGGGTTCCCGGAATTAAAATAGCATCGACGTCTCCGATATCATCATTGATTCCGATCATTTTAACTGCAACGTCATCTTCGTATTCAAAGGGGTCGATGTCTGTGAAATTGGCTATTTTTGGAAGCCTTATGACTCCTATTGTGATGTCTTTATTTTCTGCAAATTCGTGTGTGGTCAGGGATGCAGAATCTTCTTCGGGCAATTTCAGGGTTTCGTCATATGGGAGAACTCCTAAAACAGGTTCTCCGGTAATCTCTTCGATTCTATCAAGTCCGGGTTTTAGAATGTCCAGATTTCCTCTGAACTTGTTGATTACAGTTGCCTTAAGCCGTGACCTGTCATAATCGTCAAGCAAGACGTAAGTTCCTGCAATAGCTGCAAAAACACCTCCCATTTCAATGTCTGCTATCAGGATAACATTTGCATCTGCAAGGTGTGCAATTTCCATATTTGCAATGTCCTGGCGGCGCATATTGATTTCGGCAGGTGACCCTGCCCCCTCAATGATTATGACGTCATATTCTTCTTTTAAAATATTGAAGCTTTCTTTTATGGCTTTCAGAGCATCATCATGGTATTTGTGCTGATAATCGTAGAAGTCCATATCTCCGATGGATTTTCCCTGAATGATCACGTTTGAAGTGAAATCTCCCTTCGGCTTGAGCAAAACAGGATTCATGTGTATGCTCGGTTCAACCATCGCAGCTTCCGCCTGCAGCATCTGCGCTATTCCAATTTCACCGTTTTCCTTTGTGGTGTATGAGTTTAAAGACATGTTTTGAGATTTAAATGGGGCTACTTTATACCCTCTGTTTTTATATATTCTACATAAAGCCGCTACAAGCATGCTCTTTCCAGCATTTGAGGATGTTCCCTGAACCATGATACAATTTGTCATAGGTGAATATATCTAGTTAATATTATAAATAATTTTAAAATGAGATTTTCTTAATTTGATTTGAAGCATGGATTCGGAATATCTCGTTAATTTGGGGTTTTCAATAATATGGAAATATTATTCTAATATAAAATTGACTGATATGGCGACCATGCATTCAAATCGATTGGCAATATTTAATCATTGAAGATTAACATTGCATTTGATTATATATTTAATAATAAATATATATCTTATCTTTTTTTTCATTTAAATTTTTATTTCAGTGAATTTTAGTTTGTATATTAAAAATATTATGATTTGGATTTGTATTGTATGATTTTAAAATTTTTGATGTGAACCTGTATGATTATTGGTCTGAACTGACAGGGGATAATGGTAGGTTTGGTGATTTTTGATGTTGAAGATAAACTGCCAATATTTTTGATTATTAAAGTAACTAAAGAATTACATTTTTGAATTGTTGTGCTGTTAAGGTGCATGAATTCAAAAACACGAATCTTTTACTAACCTTTGTTTACTAAAATAGAAACCTTTATATATTTTGTAGATTTAAATAATATTTAAATAGTATATTTGACTTAACTTTTTAATGATGAATTTATTTATGAAAGGGAGGTTTGTTTAATGAAACTTGAAGAACAGAACATAATAGATGATTCTCCTAAAAATGTAGTTGATGAGCCTGTTGTAGAAAAATCAGATGACGGCGAAGAAACTAAACCAATGTTAAATTATGATAATATTAAAAGTTCACAGGATATTGATGTTCCGCCTTTACTAATCGACCAGGTTATCGGACATGAGGAGTCCATAGAAACAATTAAAAAAGCGGCAAAACAGAGAAGAAATGTTTTGCTTATTGGGGATCCTGGTGTTGGAAAATCCATGCTTGCTAAGGGAATGGCGCAGATTCTGCCTCATGAAACTCTGCAGGATATCCTCGTATACCCAAACATGGAGGACAACAATCACCCATTGATAAGAACAGTGCCTGCAGGTGAAGGTAAAAAGATAGTAAAAGCCACTAAAGGCTCTGCTAAAGGTCAGGAAGAGAAAAAAACAATAATTACCATGTTTGCAATTGGTGGTGTTCTTGTAATCGGATTTATGTATGGAAGAGTCCTTGAATCCATTATTGCAGCTGCATTGATATTGCTTATAACACTTCAGATTAAACCGAAATCCAATTCAATGTCTCCAAAGCTTTTGGTCAACAATCAGGAATCCAGATTTGCACCGTTTATGGATGCAACAGGAGCCCACGCAGGTGCTCTTTTAGGTGATGTGCGCCACGATCCATACCAGTCTGGAGGGCTTGGAACTCCTGCACACGAACGTGTAGAGGCAGGAATGATTCACAAAGCTAACCGGGGAGTTTTATACATTGACGAAATCGGTACAATGTCAATGAAAACCCAGCAGGAACTGCTCTCTGCAATGCAGGAAAAGCAGTATGCAATTACAGGTCAAAGCGAAAACTCAAGCGGTGCAATGGTAAGGTCTCAGGCAGCGCCATGTGATTTTGTACTTGTAGCATCCGGTAACCTTCAGGTTTTAGAGGGAATGCACATTGCAATGAGGTCCAGAATCAGAGGATACGGGTATGAGGTGTTCATGAAAGATTACATGGAGGACACTACTGAAAATAGGGAAAAGCTAGTTCAGTTTGTAGCTCAGGAAGTTAAAAACGATGGCAGAATCCCTCATTTTGCTCCTGATGCATTGGATGAAATCATCATGGAAGCAAAAAGAAGATCTGGAAAACAGGATGCTCTGACATTAAGATTAAGGGATCTCGGTGGACTTGTCAGGTCTGCAGGTGATGTGGCTATTGAAAAGGGTGATAATCTTGTAACTGCCGAACATGTTTTCGAAGCCAAAAAATTCGCAAGAACACTTGAACAGCAAATAGCCGACAGGTCAATCATGCAGAGAAAAGATTACAGTATGGTTTCTGCCAAAGGAGGAAGGATTGGTCTTATCAATGGTCTTGCCGTTATCGGAGATAGAAGCGGTATTGTATCACCTATCGCTGCAGAAGCTGCTCCTACCCAATCTAAAACAGGCGGACAGATTATTGCTACCGGTAAGTTAGGCGAAATCGCAAGCGAATCTGTGCAGAATGTAAGTGCATTAATCAAAAAATACACCAATAAGGATATTTCAAATTATGACATCCACGTTCAGTTTATCCAGACCTATGACGGTGTGGAAGGTGATTCTGCTAGTGTAAGTATTGCAACTGCAGTTATTTCTGCTATTGAAGAGATTCCAATCGATCAGACCGTTGCGCTGACAGGTTCACTTAATGTCCGTGGTGATGTAATGCCTATTGGAGGGGCAACCGCCAAAATCGAAGCTGCTGCTGAAGCCGGAATGAAAAAAGTACTGATTCCAAAATCTAACTTAAAAGATGTCATGATTGAGAAAAAATATGAGGGCATGATTCAAATCATTCCAACCGAAACCTTAAGTGATGTTCTGGAAAACATTTTAATCAGCGGTTCTTCCAAAGACAAACTAATCGAAAAAATGAGGAATATCGGTTCTAAAGTTGTTGAAAAAGTTCCTCAGACCTCTTTAAATAATCCGGCTACACATTAAGTCGGATTAATCTATTATTTTTTCTCTTACTATTTTTTCTATTGTATTGTAAAACTCAGAGTCTCTTTTGTCCAGTTTTTCAAATGATGCGTCGACACTGCAGCTGCAGATGTCTGTTTTTCCGATGACGTACTCATCTGAATCTTTTTTAATTAAAATGCCGAATAATTTTTCCTCCAAATCATGGTATGCATCGAATTCTTCATCTGTAAGCTTTAAATGATAATCTTCTGTTGAGAAAATATCGCACTCATTTAAAATAGGTAAAAATACCACCATTCCAACAGGAAGAAATATGTTTTCATGTCTGCTGATTTTCAAAAGCCTTTCTTCATAACTGTCATCATCTTCAATACCGTAACCCCTAATTTCTAATATGCTGTTTGTCCCCATGCGGCTGTCATCGCCGATGATAAATGATAGCAGATTTGGGTCTGCATAATTATTGCAGGAAGCCCTGATATTTTTAATAGTTTCATAAATATTCATCACATACGACCTCGTATTTTTCACATAATTCAACAATCTCTTCAACCTTTCGGATTTTTCCAATCCAGTCTATAGGGATATCATCAAAACCGTAATAAATTCCGGCAAGTCCTCCGCATACAGCACCTACAGTATCGCTGTCCTCACCCAGATTCACGGCTTTAAGAACAGCATCCCTATAATTGGATGTGCTTTCAAGACAGTATATGGCCGCTTCGAGAGTGGAGACTACATAACCTTTGGATGAAACGCCTGACGAGAAATCATCATCGAAAATTCTCTTGAAGTGGGCGAGTTCCTCATTGTCTTTGTAATGGTCAGTGATTTCAGCACATGCATTTTTCACATGTTCCCTTATAGTCAAATCATCCTTATTGATTATGGATTTTGCAATTTCAACGTATAACGCACAGGCAATTCTTGATCTTTTATGTGCGTGAGTCAGACAAGAGAGATTTTCAACAGTTTCATAATCAATGCCGTCAATATAGGCCAGAGGCAAAATTCTCATTAATGAGCCGTTACCGTTTTTTCTCTCACCTGCAGGGCCGCATCTAACAGCAGGAATTCCGGATTCATATCTCTCCAGAGCTTCTAATGTTCCGTTTCCTATATCGAAAAGTTCATCCTGAGTGTATTTGTCATTTCTGAACCATTCGATAAACTCATCCATAATGTCTGTATAGTCAATGGATTTTTTATTGATGATGCTTGTCATTGTAGCTATCGTCATTGAAGTGTCATCCGACCATGTTCCGGGTGGCTGGTTATGAATTCCTCCGCCAATCATTGTAAATACCGGGTTTTTTTCAAGCATGTGCCTTGATACAAACTCCACCGGAACTCCTAACGCATCACCTACAACCAGACCGATAATTCCATCCTTAACTTTCATATTTAGTATTATGTGGTGTTATATTTAAAATGTTTATATTGTTTTAAATAAGCATCATGTGCCTGTTGAAAAATAATTTATATAAAGAAATATTAACTTTATAATAATGACAAGATTATGTAAAAATTGCGGTTTTGAAAATCAGGATGAGTACGATTTTTGTGCCAAATGCGGCACTGCTTTAGTTGAAGGTCTTGAGCCTAGACAAATTTATGTCTGCGCCCCTCAGGAGTTAGAGGTTAATAAAAAAGCATTGATTGCAGCTTATATCACCACCATATTTCTGTCCTGGAGCGGAGCTGTTTTCGGTTTATTTTATAAAAACACCATTTTTTCAACGTTTACATTTTTCGGATTTTTCATGCCCTTTTTCTTAGTACAATCAAGGCATCCCGCCCTTAGAAAACATGGACTAATTTTGATGGCTATATCTCTTGCGGGTGTTTCTCTTTCATTTTATATAATGATGAATTAAAAAAAACAGAAAGTGGGGATTAAACAATAAATATTTTAATGTTCCCCATTAATACTTGCAGTGGGATTTGAAATACGTTTATTCCGTCTTGCATTATTGCTGTTCCAATAGCATCTCCTCTGGACATGCTTCCTTGAACATGGCTATTGCCGGCATAACCGTTGTATCCGTCATTTGCGCGGATATCATCTACGATACTGCTGCCGAAAATGGCCTGTGCAGCATCATTGTTTATGCTGCAAATGATGTGGGGAGTAACGCCGTAGGAATATGTCATTATGTCACGGGCAGCGCCGTAGGGATCTTCCGGATGGTTTATGTGGACATTGTGCAGGGTTTGCCCTTCTGCATTAATGGAATTTCCTGGATAAACCCATTCAATGCCGGATAAACTGAATGTGGCTGCCATGTCGATACTGGCATCTTCTGTTGAGTCTTCAGCCACCATAAGAACCGGACTAACTATGGTTGATGCTAAAAATACAACAACAATCAATACAATTGCTATTAGTATTGCATTTAATTTTTTCATGATTAAGTTTTATACTACTTTTAAATATTAATACTTAACCTTTTTAATTACAAAAGACAAAGATAATCTCATATAAAATTTTGGTGATATTGTGATTATAGGCGGTTCATCTTCACAAGATTTAGCTGCACATGTTGCATGTGAACTTGGAGAAGAATTATGTTATGTAGAAACTAAAAAGTTTCCAGATGGTGAAAGATATTTGAGAGTTGACGGTCCGATTGATGAGGAAGTTACTGTTATTCAGTCAACAGGATATCCTCAGGACGAAAATCTGATGGAATTGCTGTTTATGATAGCCAATCTTAAGGATTTAGGTGCTAAAAAAATAAGGGTAGTGGTTCCATACATGGGTTATGCAAGACAGGAAAAGCGTTTCAATCCCGGTGAAACAGTTTCGGCAAAAATTGTCTGTGAACTAATCCAATCAGCAGGTGCCGATGAGTTTATCACATTCAATATTCATGAAGAATGTGTTTTGGACTTTTTTGACATTCCTGCAAGGAACGTATCTGCAATGCCTGCCATTGCCGAATATTTGGATAAGAAATTCTTTAAGAAAGGAGATGATAAACCCTTTATCATCGCACCGGATAAGGGAGCTTATGGATTTGCACAGGAAATATCAGAAATTATCGGATGCGACTGCACATATTTGACAAAAGTCCGTTTAGGACCTGATAAGGTTGAAACTAAAATTGTTGATGTGAGATGCGATAGTGAAAGTGATAATACTGTTAACGTTGACTCTGTAAAAGGCATGCATGCCATTATCGTTGATGATATTATTGCCACCGGCGGAACAATTGTTAATGCAATTAAAATCTTGAAGCAATATGGGGCAGAATCAGTTGACGTGTGCTGCGTGCATCCAATATTGGCCAATAATGGAGCTACCAGGATTTATGCTGCCGGAGCAGGTAAAATAATTGGAACAAATTCCTTGTCTTCTGACACTTCACGTGTGTCACTTGCTAAAAGTATAGCGGATGCATTGAGGGATTAAAAATGGATAAACAGAAAATAAGGGGCGAATTAATCGACAGGTCTAATAATATCCTGGCCAAATATGCCGAACCCGAAATTGTTGATAGTGTTTCCATAATGAATATGGCTGATAAAACAGTCTTTTTAGGGTCTCTTAGAGTTTACAACGAAGAACGTGCAGGGGATGTCAAAAAGGATCTGGAAAATGAAATTAAAAGCTATGGTGAATTGTCAATAAGGGTTGAAAAAGTAGTTCCGTGCTGCGCTCCAAGCTATATTCATATTAGCTTTAATATTTCCATTGACAAATAGATATTTATGAAGGAATTCAAGTTAAAATCACCTTACAAGCCATTAGGTGATCAACCAAAAGCCATTAATTCATTAGTTGAAGGCATAAATAACGGAGTAAAGGAACAGACACTTCTGGGAGTAACGGGTTCAGGCAAAACCTTTACAATGGCAAATGTTATTGAAAAGGTTCAAAAACCCACTCTTGTTATTTCACATAACAAAACCCTGGCCGCTCAGCTCTATGAGGAATTTAAAGAATTTTTTCCTGATAATGCAGTAGAGTACTTTGTCAGCTATTACGATTATTATCAGCCTGAAGCTTATGTGCCAAGAACAGACACCTTTATTGATAAGGAAGCCTCAATAAACGATGATATTGATATTATGAGGCACTCAGCCACTCAGTCATTGCTGTCAAGAGATGATGTTATTGTTGTAAGCAGTGTGAGCTGTATTTACGGCATCGGTTCGCCTGAAGATTATGGGGAATTCGCTTTCGGCATATCTGTTGGGGATATTTATGACCGATCTGAAATTCTGGCACGTCTTGTTTTTATGCAATATGAACGCAATGATATTGAATTTGCCCGTGGTCAGTTCAGGGTTCGCGGAGACGTAATTGAAATAAACCCTGTTCATGGAACTCCGCCAATTAGAATTGAGCTATTTGGGGATGAAATAGATGCCATCAGCATAATCGACAAGGTCACAGGAAAAAAACAGGAATCGCTTAACAGGTACATGATTTTCCCTGCAAAACACTTTGTAGTTGGTCAGGATAAGATGGATGTGGCTATTTCGAATATTACAAGCGAACTTGACGACAGGCTTTCTGAGCTGAACTCAATGGGTAAGCTATTGGAAGCTCAAAGACTTGAGCAAAGAACCCGTTTTGATATTGAAATGCTTAAGGAAATGGGATACTGTTCAGGAATAGAAAATTATTCCATGCATCTGTCAGGACGTAAATGGGGAGATAAGCCTTATTCCCTTTTGGAATATTTCCCTGATGATTTTTTAACAATCATTGATGAATCTCACGTTACCGTACCTCAGATTAGAGGAATGTATAACGGCGACCGTGCACGTAAGGAAACTTTGGTGGAATACGGTTTCAGACTGCCTTCAGCTAAAGAAAACCGTCCTTTAAGATTTGACGAATTTGAATCTACTGTCAGTCAGGTTTTATATGTCTCAGCAACACCTTCCCAGTATGAAATTGCAAAATCAAAAAATGTCGTTGAGCAGATTATACGGCCAACAGGACTTGTTGATCCGGAAGTGTTAATCAGGCCCGCCAAAGGTCAGGTTGACGATTTGCTTAAGGAAGTCAGAAAAACAGTCGAAAAGGATGAAAGAATTCTGGTTACTACTTTAACCAAGAGAATGGCTGAAGATTTAACAGATTATTATGCAAGAATTGGTGTTAAAGTAAGGTATATGCACTCGGAAATCGACACATTGGAAAGAATTGAGATTGTCGATGATTTGAGGAGAGGCAAATTTGATGTATTGGTTGGTGTTAACCTTTTAAGGGAAGGTTTGGATTTGCCTGAAGTTTCTCTAGTGGCCATTTTGGATGCCGATAAGGAAGGATTTTTAAGAAACGAAACTTCATTAATACAGACTATCGGACGGGCGGCAAGAAATGTTAACGGCCGGGTGGTTATGTATGCAGATGAAATGACTGATTCTGTTAAAAATGCCTATGATACTACTGTTAAAAGGCGTAAAATTCAAATGAAATATAATGAAGTCAATGGAATCACTCCAAAATCCACTCAAAGAACATTAAAAGAAAAATTAGCCGAAGAAGATGAGAAATACAAAGTCACCGGTGCAAAAATTGAAAAAATGCCTAAAGATGAACTTCGCCTCCTTATCAAAGATTTGGAAAAAGATATGAAAGAGGCGGCTGCAAGACTTGACTTTGAAAGGGCGGCTGATTTAAGAAACAAGCTTTATGCATTAAAAGGGATGGATAAATAAGGATTGGATAATTCTTATAATTCCATCAAATCACCATCAAATGATAATGCTTTTGTGATTTTGTGCACTATTTTTTTACTTTTCAGATGCTCTCTGAAAGTGTTTATATGTAAGTTAGTTCCAATGATTATATAGCTAATTTTAGGAGTTTATTATGACAAAAGATTTTAAAAAAGAGATTATCATCAGGGGCGCACGTGAGCACAATCTGCAAAATATTGATGTAAGTGTTCCTCGTGATGAATTTATTGTAATTACAGGTATCAGCGGGTCTGGTAAGTCCTCATTAGCATTTGATACTCTCTATGCTGAAGGACAGCGTAGGTATGTCGAGTCACTATCAGCTTATGCTAGACAATTTTTAGGTCAGATGAAAAAGCCCGAAATGGAATCTATTGAAGGGTTGTCCCCTGCCATTTCAATCGACCAGAAAACAACAAGGGAAAACCCCAGATCAACTGTAGGAACCATTACAGAAATTTATGATTACTTACGATTACTGTTTGCAAGAATAGGTATTCCCCATTGTCCAAAATGCGGAGAAGAAATCTCACAGCAAACCATTGGCCAGATTGCCGATTCAATTATAGAAGAAGGCGAAGAGCTTAAAATTCAAATATTGTCTCCGGTAGTAAGGGATAAAAAGGGACAGCACAAGGATGTTTTTCAGGATTTGAGAAACAAAGGTTTTGTTAGAGTCCGTGTTGATGGCGAAATCAGAGATTTGGAAGAGGATATTGATCTTGCAAAAACATACAGGCACAGCATTGATGTTGTAGTGGACAGACTTAAAATCAGAAGGGATGTGGACTTTAAAAGAAGACTGGCCGACTCTCTTGAAACTGCAGCCGAATTTTCTGATGGGTTAATTACAATTTTATTCACAGGTGAAGACGGTGATTATGAGAAGAAATATTCAGAGCACTTTGCATGTGTTGATTGCGGAATTAACTTTGAAGAGCTGACTCCAAGAATGTTTTCATTTAACGCTCCTCAGGGGGCTTGCCCTGAATGTAACGGTATCGGTTCAAAAATGGAAATTGACCCTGACTTAATTGTTCCTGACAAGACATTGACATTAAATGAAGGAGCTATTGCGCCATGGTCAAAATCTTCAAAAAAAGAGAATTATTACTATCAGATGCTTGAAGCAGTTTCCAAATACTATAATTTCAGTATGGATGTCCCATTCAGGGATTTGGATAAGCAGCATCAGAATACTATTTTATACGGCTGTGATGATAAGATTCCGTTTTCATTTCAAAGAAGAAACAAATCCTACATGGTCAACCGTAAATTTGAAGGGGTTATTCCAAGAATGGAAAGGCTATACATAGAAACCAAGTCTAACTATTCAAGAAAATACCTGTCCAAATTCATGTCTGATAGAAAATGTCATGTTTGCGGAGGCAAAAGACTTAGGCCTGAGGTATTGGCTGTTACTGTCGGCGGAAAATCTATCATTGATGTCTGCGATCTGGCTATTAAAGATTCATATCAATTTTTCCAGAATCTGGAATTGACTGAAAGGGAGAATTTCATTGCAAAAGAAATTCTAAAAGAAATCAATGAACGTTTAAGCTTTTTAGTTGAGGTCGGACTTGATTATTTATCAATGTCAAGATCTTCCGGTACTCTGTCCGGTGGGGAGGCTCAAAGGATTAGACTGGCAACTCAAATCGGATCAGGGCTTGTTGGTGTATTATACATTCTTGATGAGCCAAGTATAGGACTTCACCAGAGAGACAATAAAAAACTTATTGAGGCTCTCAAAAGACTTAAGGATTTGGGAAATACTCTTGTTGTTGTAGAACACGATGAAGAAACTATTTTAGCAGCAGATTATGTTGTGGATATTGGTCCTGGGGCAGGTGAATATGGAGGCAAGGTTGTTGCTCAGGGAACTCCCGGCGATATTATGGACAATCCCGACTCAGTCACCGGCCAGTATATCTCAAGGGTTAAAAAAATTGATATTCCTGACAAGAGAAGAGATGGAAACGGCAAGTTTATAAAGATAATCGGAGCTGCTCAAAACAACCTTAAAGAAATTGATGTTGAAATTCCATTGGGTAAATTCACCTGCGTTACCGGCGTCAGCGGTTCTGGCAAAAGCAGTTTAATCAATGAAATATTATACAAGGGTGTTAAAGAAAAATTAGCCAAAAAATTCACCTTTGCAGGTAAATATGAGGAGATTGAAGGATTGGAGGCTATTGACAAGGTTATTGCCATTGACCAAAAACCAATCGGCAGAACTCCACGTTCAAATCCTGCAACATATACCGGCGTATTTACCGATATTCGCGATTTATTTGCTAACACTCCTGAAGCTAAAGCAAGAGGCTACAAACCCGGAAGGTTCTCTTTCAATGTTAAGGGGGGAAGATGTGAAGCATGTTCCGGTGACGGTATTGTTCAGATTGAAATGCACTTTTTAGCGGATGTATATGTTCCGTGTGAAGTTTGCAGCGGTAAAAGATACAATGAAGAGACCTTGGATATCAGATACAAAGGCAAAAATATCTATGAGGTCTTGGAAATGACTGTTGAAGAAGCTTTGGAGTTCTTTGAAAACATTCCAAAAATCACTAAAAAGCTTCAAACTTTATATGATGTCGGTTTGGGCTATATGAAAATCGGCCAATCTGCAACAACATTGTCTGGTGGGGAAGCTCAAAGAATCAAATTGGCTAAAGAGTTATCTAGAACCAGCACAGGCAAAACTTTATATATTTTGGATGAACCGACCACTGGTCTTCATTTTGAAGACATTAAGAAATTACTTGATGTTTTGGCCAGATTAACTGATGTGGGCAATACTGTTGTTGTCATTGAACATAATCTGGATGTTATTAAAACTGCAGACCACATTATTGACTTGGGTCCTGAAGGCGGTGACGGTGGAGGTCAGGTAATAGCTACAGGAACTCCCGAAGAGGTTGCCAAAGCCGGAACTTATACTGGCCAGTTCTTGGAGAAAATGTTAAATGAGAATATTACTCCATATGCCAAACAATTAATAGAGGGAAAATAAGCCCTCTTTTTTAAATTTTAGCTGTAATCTTTTTTTTTTTTTATCGGCTGATAGAAAGGGCGATTTTAGAAAATATCCTGTATAAATGGTCTTTTATAGTTTGAATTAAAATCAGATAAACGAACTAAATTTTGAATCCCGATGTAATCTGGCATTATCTGAAAAAGTACAATGAATCAAAAATAAAATACAATACACCTAAACAATTCTTCCAACCATTTAGGTGCCAAGTTCAATTTTTATTTAAGAATTTCCGCAGGACAATTTTTTCATGCAAGATTTTATTTATTTTACAATAGAAATTATTTGCATTTTTTAAAATTAATTTTTTTTTATTTGGCAAAAACTCTTAATGGATATATGTGCTTGATTATTCGTCTTCGGCAATAAATGCTTCAACACCTAAAGCAGCACATTCAGGGCAAGCCCAGTCATCAGGCATGTCTGCAGGGGTTGCTCCGGCAGGAATGTTGTATGAAGGGTCACCTTTTTCTGTGTCGAAACTATATTCGCAATGTAAACATACATATACAGTCATTTTACTATCTCCTTTGATTTTTTTGATATTAGAATTACTAATATGGTATTAATATTTTAGTCAAACTAATATATAAGTTAAGACTGTTTGTACTATTTTTTTTATAAATAATGCTCCTTTGAATATATATTCATAGAATATCTTTAACTTGATTTAATTTTAGTGATTATTATGGTTTGGATGTATAAAATACTGAAGTATGCTTCCTGATGCGGCCATGGTTTGGCAGGTTTTCAATTTTCAGATATATTAAATAGGAATAACGCGACGTGGTTTTTCAGAATTACGGTGTCATGATATGGTGGAGAGTTTATGAAGATGCAACTGATGAAAGGAGGTCTGGTGAGGCCTATTTGAATTTGCATAACTGTGTGATATTTAATTATTATTTTTCTTTTTAATTCTTTTTTTATTCGGATTTTTTTTAATTTTAACCATTTTTATATTAAATTTAAATATTATGCTGAATAATATATAATCACTGTAATGTGGTTATGACATATAAATAATGTTACTTTATATGGGCATAGGTGATTATATGAAAGAGTTATATGAAAAAATGATTAACGAGTCAATGGCTGCTCAAAATGCAGACATTGCAGTTATATCAGAAAATAGGTATAATGACTTTAAAATAGCTGATGCAAAACCATATGCTGATGCTGTTTCAAATATGAAAGCACTTGATACTCAAGCAGAATCTGTAATTGATTTGCACAAGGAATCTGTTAAAAACCATTTTGAGATTTTATCTTCCATTACAGACACTTTGGAATGTGAAGATGATCCTTTTATTGAACATTTCCAAACACCGCCTATATTGGAGATATTGTGCGAAGAAGATGGGGAATTTGCAGACAGTGTAGATGAGTTCATCAAGGCTATTGCCGATTCAGAAGCATTAATTGCTAAAGAGTCCATTAGAAGATACGGTGGATTTTATGGCCCTACCTGTGTAGTTGACTTTGCTTTAATGCCTGGAAGTACAAGCAATGTTGTAAACCAGATATTAACTAAAATGGATATTCCTGTTCATCACAAGCAGGCAATCCTATCTGCAAAATCTTGGGGTATGAATACTTCATATGGTATTGGAGATGCATTTGCCAATGCTATCGAGGACGGTTTTACAGCTGCTCAAGCAACTGAAAAAGAAATCGAAACATTGCAATTGATTTATAAGACTCCGGTTGAAGGGCAAGGTATCTTAATGGATGATGCAAACCACTCTTCCTTTGATGTAAGGGATTATATGGGCAAATACAAAAAAGCGATGAGAAGCGTAGTTAAAGCGGCAATGGATGACGGTGTTCACTACGGAAATATCGTAACAGTACCTGCATACTGTGTTGGAGATATTGGACATCACATCGGCCAGTCCACCTACAATATGTGTAAGGACGATGTGACAATGGCCGTTATCCAGGCTACTGCAGGTGTTATTGAAAATTCATTAAGAAACAATCTTGACAAATTCAAATCTCCATTTGATGTGTTAAAACTTTCAACCGGTTCATCTGCATGTGCAACTGAATTATTGTTTGAACTTGACAGTTTTACTGCTCCGATGGTTGTTGATTTGTTGAATAAAAGATTCCATAACTTCGTTCAACAGAATCCGAAAAGGGGTGCTGCTGCCGAGTTACACAATTGCGACTTTATGGACATGATATATAGAGGATTCAATGCTTTGAGCAATGCAAGAAAGGTAAGCTCTGCTCCTGCTTTGGAACTTGTTCCGAGAATTAGAGGTCTTGAAGTTGATTTAACTTCCATTGCAGAAAATGAAGTGCTGATGAACCCGCAAAAATACACTTATCCTGCATGTGCTATTACAGTCAGATTCTCATCACTCATGAGACTGGCAGACTATCCGTGTCTTTTAACATCAGAACCTATTACTGCAACAATGATGACAAACATTATTGCACTTGATAAGGAAACACCGGGTTCTCCTGTTAGGGGATGTAAGCAATGTGCTTCAGCATCACTGGCGGATGTAAAACATCAGTACTGTCAATGGAGAGAAGCTGTGTAGGTGATTGAATGCCTTGCAATATTAGAAAAAAATTCTTCGCAGAATTACTTGGAACGTTCTTCCTTGTATTTTTCGGTACCGGTGCGGCGGTCATAACTCTTTTAGTGTCCAATTCCATCTATCCGGATAATGTTGGAATTGGTGTTTTGGGAGGTCTTGGTGACTGGATTGCAATTTCCTTTGCATTTGGTCTGACTGTGATGGTTGGAATATATGTATTTGGTAAGATATCAGGCGCACACTTTAATCCTGCTGTAACTATCGGACTTCTTGTAACTAAAAACATAGCTTTAGTTGACAGTATTTACTATATCGTTGCACAGGTAATCGGTGCATCTCTTGGAAGTCTCGCATTGTTCGGATGCTTGGGATCTCAGGCAGTTATGATCGGAGGATTAGGAGCTACCGCTCCGGGACTTGGTGTCGGATATATGCAGGCAATGTTTGCAGAATTCATAGGGACATTCTTTTTAATGATGGTTGTGATGGGTGTTGCAGTTGATAAAAAAGCGGAACCTGGTTTTGCAGGAATGTCAATTGGTATGACAGTTACTGCTGTAATTGTTGTTTTAGGAGCATTTACCGGCGCTTCAATTAACCCTGCACGTACATTTGGACCATATTTAATGGATATGATTCTGGGAGGTCAAAACCTTTGGGCATTCTATCCTATTTACTTGATTGGACCTATTCTTGGTGCAATTTGTGCAGCAGTTGCATATGCATACCTTGCAAAGGGCAGCGGAGTTTGTGATCTTCCACAGCCATTTAAAGACGAATAATTCTTTTGAATTATTCTATTTTTTCTTTTTTTCATAACTTGTTTCAAGAAAAATTATTTGTTGAAAGATTAATTGATGAATGAAAAATCTTATTTTATCAGGGAAAGTGATGTTTTAAAAAGATTTAAGACATCATTGAACAGAAAATGTTTTTTATTATTAACGGGAAAATATCTTTGTAATTAATTATTTAAGTTAAATTAAACAATAGTATAATAATTACTTTTCAGGTGATAATTTGAATTTTAATTTTATGGAATCATTTTTATTATTTATTCGCGGAATATTGATGGGTTCGGCCGATATTATTCCGGGAGTTTCTGGTGGAACAATAGCCTTAATTACGGGAATTTATGGTCGTTTGGTTGAATCAATTAGTAAAATCCGTTTTGGATTTATAAAACCATTATTAAAAGGGGATTTTCATGCTTTTATAGAGGGAATATTTGAAGAAATTGACTTTAAATTTTTCATCCCGCTTATTTTAGGTATAGGCGTTGCATTTTTAACTCTTGCAAAACTGGTTACCTATTGTATGGAGGTGCACACCGCATTTACCTATGCATTTTTCCTTGGATTAATCATAGCATCTTCTGTAGTCTTATTTAAAAAGCTCAACCGTGTCAGCTTAAAAAATATTTTATTTGCATTAATTGGAGGAATCTTAACATTTATATTTGTAAGTTTAAATCCAATAGCAGCCAATCACTCATTGCCGGTTTTGTTTATCTCCGGAGTGATAGCTATTTGCGCAATGATTTTACCTGGTATTTCAGGTTCATTCCTATTGCTGCTTCTTGGACAGTATGAATATATGTTAAATGCGCTTCATGAATTTCACATTGGTGAACTCGTAGTTTTTATTGTTGGTGCTTTAATTGGGATACTTGGATTTTCAAAAATCTTAAATTTTTTACTTAAAAACCATGAAGAGGTAACCATGGCATTTCTTATTGGTGTAATGATTGGGTCTTTAAGAGTTCCAGGTGTTGAGATTATAAATTCGGTAGAACTGAGTTTGGCAGGTTTGCTTCCATGTTTAATTGTTGCAGTTATCGGTTTTGTCGTTATTGTATTTTTAGAAACTAGATTTGATTATATTGAGTAAAATCTAGTAATTTTTCTTATTTTGCCATTTATTTTTAAAAATTTATTAACAATTAAAGATATAATATAAAAACAATGCTAGTTTTAAAAAAGATTAAAAAACAGTGGAGATTATATCCGATAGGCTCACCGAAAGGCGCCCTTAACCGTAAAAGAAAACCTGAATTTGTTGGAAATATGAAATTTGCACATGAAGGCGATTCGCTGTCGATTTCAAGGTTTGTTGCAGATTATAATTTCAATGATAACTCTACATTAAATGAAAAACTAATGCCTCCAGGTGAAGTAATCAGGCTTTTGCGCTCACAGGCCGTTTTTCTTGCAACTCCTGATGAAAATGTGGAAAATTTCTTGAAATCACTTAATATCAAAGTTAGAAAAACTCAAGTTTGTGAGTTTTGCGCATATGAGGGAAATATCACCATTGTGGATTCATCTTACTCTTATAAACACAATAACCAGTTAATCTGCAGGGACTGTGCATATGATACAATAAAACATGAAATAAAACTTCAGGGATTTGACAAAAAGATTTTCAGAAATTTAAAATCAATCCTGGAAAAAACAGGAAGCTTAGAAAAAACACTGGCTGTTCTTGATCCTCATTTTGATCCTTTAAAAAACACGAAATTAACCTTATTTGACAAAACTAAAAAATCCAAACATATCATACCTCCCGTTGACATGAAAAGGCTTAAGATTCCGGCCAACTTTAAAAATATTCTCCTTGAGTCAGGAAACACAAAATTATTGCCTGTTCAGTATTTGGCCATTAAAGATGGTCTTCTGAAGGGTGAAGACCTGCTGGTCGTAAGTGCAACTGGTTCAGGAAAAACTCTGGTTGGTGAGCTTGCAGGTATTACAAAAGCCCTAAAAGGTGAAAAATTCGTTTTTTTAACTCCTTTAGTTGCACTTGCCAACCAGAAATACAGAGATTTTAAAAAGAAATACTCGAAATTAGGTTTAAATGTCACTATTAAAGTTGGAAGAAACAGAGTAAAGGCAAAAGGTGAACTCAACTTTCCGGACTTTGATGTTTCTTCAGCAGATATTGTTGTTGCCACATATGAGGGAATTGATTATCTGATTAGAAGCGGCAATTCCAAAGCATTATCTGATTTGGGTGTTGTTTTAATTGATGAAATTCACATGATTGATGATGAGGATAGGGGAACCAGGTTAAACGGTCTGATTAAGCGTCTGAAGAATTTATATCCTAAAACTCAGATTATAGGATTGTCAGCTACCGTTAAAAATCCTGAATTTCTAGCGTCTGAATTCAATATGAAGCTGGTTCAGTATTCACAAAGACCTGTTCCATTACAAAGACACCTTGTATATACTAGAAACGAATCCCAAAAAAGGCATTTGATGAAAAATCTCGTTTTAAAGGAGTTCAATACTAAATCTAAAAAAGGATTCAGAGGACAAACTATCATATTTACAAATTCGAGGCGCAAAACTCATCAGATAGCTAATTTTTTAAACAACAAAAGGATTAATGCTCATGCATACCATGCAGGATTGTCTTATTACAAAAAGGAAAAAATTGAAAAAGACTTTGATAAGGGCAAAATTTCCTGTGTTGTAACAACAGCAGCTCTTGCAGCAGGTGTTGACTTTCCGGCTTCTCAGGTAATATTCGACTCCCTTGTAATGGGAAATAAATGGATTAACCCGAATGAATTCTCACAGATGCTTGGTCGTGCGGGAAGACCGTCATATCATGACAGGGGAATTGTCTATCTATTGCCTGAAGTCGGTAATGAATTTGCAGGCGAATCAGAAGAATCAAAAGCTCTGGATTTGCTGGAAAGCAATAGTGAGGACGTGTTTATTGAATATGATGAGGAATCTGCCTATGAGCAAATCCTTGCAGATATCTCTTCCAATTCGATTAAATCAAAAAAGCAATTAAATGATTTCTACAGGGATATTGATGTTCCTATTTCACTTAAAATAGCCACTGATGAGATGGAGGATTTGGGGTTAATCAGGTATGCTGCCGACAACAGACTGGAAGCCACCAAATATGGAAGGGCAACTTCAGTATCATTTTTATCTGTTGATGAAGCGGAATTCATTAAAAATACTTTAAACGACAGGGAATATCTGAAAAGATATGTCGGCCACTCTCCAATGTATAAGAAAAAGGAAAAGTATGACAAGCTAAAGGTATTGATTTTGGCAATGGCAATGGATTTGGAAATGTTTGAAAATGCATATCTGTCAAGTGTTATTCACAATCAAATTGCAAATGCTCTTAAAATTAAATTTTCAACAAGATTATTTGCAGAATCAACTTTGGATATTATTTCCAGTGGTGAAGCTATAGAAAAAGTGGATAAAAAATTCCAGGATGCATTGATAGCCCTTCAGAGTGATTTTATGCAATGCAGATGTCAGGACAGGCCGTTTTGTTCATGCATGCAAAGGGGAATTTCTGAGGTCATCATTCATGAAAGGCTTAAGGGAAAAGATCCGCAGGACATTTCAACCAAGCTATTTAGAAAATATCAGATTCAAGTTTATCCTGGAGACATTTTCTCATGGTTGGATAATTTCATAAAGAATTTGGATGCAATCAGAAGAATATCAAAGGCATTCAATAAAAACAGCATTGTTAAAAAAACCAGTAGTCTGATTAAAAAGATAGAAAATGGATGATAAATCCTCACATTTCGGATTTCTTAAATGTTTTTTATTTGATTTTATAAAAACTGCATTTCGCAGCTATTGAATCGTATGCATCTAAAACGCTTTCAATAGCTTCCTTTCTATTTTTAAAATAGTATAAGTGACTTTCGCATTTGCAGTCAGAACAGCCGAAGCCTTTAATTCCATAACTCCTCATGGCTATTGACTGTGATAGTGCACATTCTATTTTTCTGCCGGATTCGTTATAGATTGCATCTGTAACTTCTGCCTCTTTCAGTAAATAGTCTATGTGCCAGTGAAGCTTTTTTTCATCACTTAAATGTCTTTTAAGCCTTGCATCAAGAGAATTCATGGCCGAGCCTACATAAACATAGTAACCTTTCTTAAATGGGATTTTTAAGCGTTTGCCGATTTTAATTGTTTTTTTACAATTAACATTAATTATTAAACAGTAACATCCCTTCATCTGTATCATTAAGTTAAGTATTGTCTGATATATTATATTTGATGTCTTAAGCATTTATTGATTTTGTTGGGAAACTTTAATTAATTTTTAAAACATATTTATTAATTATGATTTTTAAGCTTCAAACAAAAGGTCACAAAAATATCACCTCACTTCATAAATCCACTTTTGAAATAACAAAGGATGCAGAGATTGGTCCGACTGCTGATTGTATTATTGGAACAGGTATGGACAAATCAATGTTTGACTTTCCTCAGGAATTTAAGGACAAAATTGCCGATTCCAATACAAAAATAACCGTCATTTTAGATACGGAAAACGGCCATGATGAAATTGAAGGATCAGGCCATGAGGATTTAACATTGACCCATCCAACAGACATCGTATCAAGAACTAGTGATTATACCTGTTCACGCACCTTGATGATTAGGGCAAATAAAGCTGCAAGAGACCTTGATTTGAATCTTATTGAAGATTTAAAAAACGAAAAAGTGATGGATGTTATTATAAAATTAGAATAAAAATAGTTAAGTTTATATATAGCGAAAAACATAATTTTTAATATCTACTTTTGTTTTATGCGGGGGTGGTCGAGCGGTCAAAGGCGCTAGGTTGAGGGCCTAGTGGGTCAGTCCCTTCGCGGGTTCAAGTCCCGTCCCCCGCACTATCTGTTATAATACTTTTTTTTAAATTACCAACTTATTTATATATCAAATTAAAGATTATTATTAATTAAATCTTATTTGGTGATATATTATGAAAGCTGTAATTCCGGCAGCAGGTTTTGGAACTAGATTTTTGCCTGCTACTAAAGCACAACCTAAAGAAATGCTTCCTGTTTTTGACAAACCAACAATCCAATACGTTATTGAAGAGGCTGTAGCTTCAGGTATTGACGATATTTTGATTGTTACCGGTAGAAATAAAAGGTCTATTGAAGACCATTTTGACAAATCCTTTGAACTTGAACAAACTTTACAAAGCGCCGGCAAGGACGACAGATTAAAACAGGTTCGTGCCATTACAGATTTGGCGGATATTTGTTATGTAAGGCAAAAAGAACAAAAAGGTTTAGGTGATGCAATTTACTGTGCTAAAAAGCATGTAGGTGATGAAGCATTTGCAGTAATGCTTGGAGATTCCATTACAAAAGGTCCAACTCCATGCACCAAACAATTAATCGATGTTTATGAAAAGTATGGTGCTTCTGCAATCTCTCTTGAAGAGGTTCCGCAAGAAAAGGTGGAAAGGTACGGTATTATCAAAGGTAGGGAAGTTGAAAAGAACATTTATAAAATCGACCAGCTTGTCGAAAAACCACTGATGCATCAGGCACCTTCCAATTTGGCTATTATGGGCCGTTACGTACTGACATCTGATATTTTTGATAAAATTGATGAAACAGAACCTGGTGTCGGTGGAGAAATACAATTAACCGATGCACTTCAAAAATTAGATGCAATTTACGGAGTTACCTTTGAAGGAAAAACCTATGATATCGGGAACCGTTTGGAATGGTTAAAAACTTCAATTGAATTTGCTATGGATAATCCGGAATCCAAAAATGATTTAATCGGATATATGAAAGAAATTATCAGTGGAGTTTAATTGCTCCAAACTTATTTTTAAAGATTATCTATGCAATACAGATTGGTTAATAAAACGGGAGATGAGATTTCAGCTCTCGGATTTGGCGCTATGAGATTGCCTCAAAAAAACGGCAAGATTGATAGAAAAAATGCCAAAAAACTCATTTTCCATGCAATTGAAAACGGGGTCAATTTTATTGACACTGCATATTTGTATGGTGATAGTGAAACATTTTTAGGTGAGATTCTAACTGATGAGTTGAAATCCAAGGTAAAGATTTGCACTAAACTGCCTGCAATCAATGTTAGAAAATATGAGGACATGGAAAAAATCTTGGATGAGCAATTAAAAAGGCTTAATATTGGCTGTGTCGATTATTATCTAATCCATGCAGTGGATTTAAAAAATATGAATCGTTTGCTAAAGCGCGATTTGATTAAATTTATAGAAAAGGCAAAATCAGACGGAAAAATCAGACACATCGGATTTTCCTATCACGGTCCTAAGGAAGAATTTTCCTCTATTGTGGATTGCTATGACTGGGAGATGGTAATGGTTCAGTATAATTACTTTGATGAAAATGTTCAGGCAAGCGTTGAGGGAATAGAATATGCCGCATCAAAAGGTCTGGGTATTCTTGTTATGGAACCGTTAAAGGGCGGAATTCTTGCAGGAAACATGCCTAAAGAAGCTGAAGATGTTTTCAGAAAAGCCAATCCAAATAAAAGCAATGCGGAATGGGCATTGGAATGGGTTTTAAATAACCGCAATGTTTCCTGCGTATTGTCCGGTATGAACAGCTTAGAACAGATTGATGAAAATTTGGCTATTGCTGATAGAACTTCTCCAATGTCAATGACTTTTGAGGATTTGCAAACTGTTGAGCTTGTTAAAAGGGTAATCAGAAATTCTCTAAAGATTAACTGCTCCACCTGCGGCTACTGCATGCCATGTCCTCAGGGAGTGAATATTCCAGAATGCATGAAAATATACAATGAGAAATTTTTATTCAACAAAAAAGGCATTGTAAGCCAGTCTCTTATGGATTATTATCAGTATGTTGGGGGAATAATGGGCAGTGTAGGTAATGCTGGTAAATGTAACGGATGCGGTAAATGCTTAAGGAAATGCCCTCAAAAATTAAACATTGTTGAGGAATTGGAAAAGGTTAAAAAAGAATTTGAATTTCCTGGCTTTAAATACACATTATCATTTGCAAAACACATCGGCTTTCCGATTTACAAATTCATAATAAGGCTTTTAAACTAATGTCATGTGTTTTAATAATTTTAAACTTTTTATAAACTATAATCATTATATATTCTTTTAAATAAATTAAATAGTAAGGTGAAAAAATGAAACTTGAAGAACTTTTAGCTCCATGTCCGAAATGCGGTTCAAAAGATAAAATAGCTCACAGGAAAATGCTAGACAATCATAGGGCTCATGCAGAAATGAACACTGTGAAATGCGAGGAATGCGGTTATATCTTCTTTGTAAACGACAATATTGATGAAGATGAGAAGAAAAAATTGTTAAATGAATTAAATAAGATTTATGGTTAATATGACATTTCATGTAATGATTATACCAACACTTAATTGTCCATCAAGATGCAAATATTGTTGGGGTTCTGAAAACACAAAAGAAATGATGGATATTGAAGTTATAGACCAGATTATAACCTGGTTAGGGGATTTTAGAGACGATAAAGTTCATTTCACATTTCATGGCGGTGAACCTCTTCTTGCAGGTTATGATTTCTACAAAACAGCTTTGGAAAAACTGTCAGGGCTACCTAATTTAGATGGATTTTCCCTTCAAAGCAATATTTGGCTTTTAACAGAAGAGCTCATAGACTTATTCGTTGAATATGGTGTTGTTGTAAGCACAAGTATTGACGGGCCTAAAGATATTAATGATTATCAAAGAGGGGAAGGTTATTTTGATAAAACCATGTCTAAATATGAACTTGCTAAAAGCAAAGGATTGATAATTAACTTTGTTTTGACAGTAACTGATTACTCCAAAGATTTCTCAGATGAATTATATGATTTCTTTAAAAATGAAAAAATGAATTTGAAGATTCACGCAGCCCTTCCATCTCTGCGGGGGGATAATGCCGATCCTTGGGCACTTGACCAGGAAGAACATGGAAAACTCCTAGTTGACTGGCTGGATAAATACCTTTACGATTTAGATAAGTTTTCAATAATGGATCTGGACCATATCTGTAAGAGTGCACTTAGAAGAAGAGGAACTCTCTGTACATTTGCAGACTGCATAGGAACAACACTGGCTGTTGGATTTGATGGTTCAATTTATCCCTGCTACCGGTTTGTTGGAATGGAAGACTATGTTTTAGGCAATGTGGTTGACAGTCCGAGTTTCGATGATTTGAAAACTTCAGATGCATGGGCAAAACTTCAGGAATTCAGAGATTATGTTGATGAGAACTGTAAAAAATGCAGGTACGTTAAATATTGTGAAGGAGGATGTCCTTACAATGCAATTGTAGCATACCAAACACCTCAGGCAGTTGATCCTCAATGCAGTGCATACAAAATAATTTTTGGTGAAGTTTCAAAAAGAATGAACAAGGAATTTGCCAGTTCTGCATTCGGTTTAGGTGGCAAAGCACCAAGAAAAGAAGGTGATGCATTCAGTATAATGGATTTGGCTATGAAACCGTAGCTTCTATTTTTCATTATAGTGCAATTCATTAATATCTAATTCTTCTGAGTTGCATTTTATCAAGTCATATGCTCAATTTTCTATCACGTAAAAGTAATATCTACTTTAATTAGGATTTTATTTCATTGAAATTCTTTTTTTTAAAGGGTTTATTGATGATATAGTGGAATTAAACATATGCATGTCCTCCGACATACTCTTTGAGAAGTGCAAAGGATATCATTAATACTTCCTTTTCATTTTTTAATTGTTTTTAAATGATTTATAAAAACCGTCATTATAAATCATTAATATTATAAACCATTTGTTACAATAGATTATATATTAATAATATTGGATGTGGATTAAACATGTTAACATCTGTTCAAAAGGAAATTTTACAAACTCTTATTAATTTATACCAATCATCTAATGCTAAATCTATTAAGGGTGAAGACATTGCTGAGGTTATGGGAAGAAATCCCGGAACAATCCGTAACCAGATGCAATCTTTAAGAAGTTTAGGTTTAGTTAAAGGAGTTCCTGGTCCTAGAGGAGGGTATAAGCCAACGATTGAAGCTTACCATTCGTTAAATATTACTGTTTCAGATAAAGATTTTAAAGTGCCAATTTATAAAAATGGAAAAAAACTTAAGGACATTTCCGTTGCTAAAATCGAATTTACCAGTGTTCCGCAACCTAGTGAATGCGAAGCAGCCATAAAAGTTTTAGGAAGTATTAAGGACATAGCATTAGGTGATACAATAAGTATTGGCCCCACACCTGTAAATAACCTGGGGATTCTCGGAACGATTGTAGGCCGTGATGATATGGATAATATTCTATTGCTTGATACAAAAACTATCAGATGCATTCCTAAACAGACTGTCGGTGAAATTGCAAGTCGTGATGTAATATCTTTTAAAATGGATTCTTCTGTTAAGGAAGCTGCCAAAAAGTTAGTTGACAATGATATTGACGGTGCTCCTGTAATGAAGGATGGAAAAGTTGTCGGTGTATTCACATTATCCGACCTTGTCCGCGCAATTGCTGAGGACAGGGAGAATTTAACTGTTAGTGAGCTGATGTCAACAAATGTTGTAATAGTCAATGAAGATTTAAAAATAGCCAATGCCATTGAAGTCATGCTTAAAAAGTCCATTTCCAGATTAATAGTGGCAGATAACAACCACGTTTTATTAGGTATTGTTACAAGAACCGATTTAATTAATACAATTTCCTGTTTAGACCAGTTTCCAATAATTACTAATTAATTTTTAAGTGATTTAATGAAAGTTAACCAAATTGATGTAGAAAGTAGTATGAAAATATCAGATTTAATAGATGAATTTGATGAATCAGGTGTTTTAGGAGCAGGCAAGGTTGCCCGTGCATCCAATATTTTAGTTGATATGATTCAGGATAATGATATGAGCGTATTTATGAGTCTCGGAGGTCCTTTAATACCTGGAGGCATGAGAAATATTGTAACTAAAATGATTAAAGAGGGACATGTCGATTTAATAGTTGCAAGCGGAGCCAATATAACACATGATCTTGTTGAAGCTTTTGGAGGATCACACTATCGTCATGAAGGAAAAGATGATGAAGAGCTCAATGAAGAAGGAATAGGTCGTATTGCAGATATTAATGTTGGTTCTGATGATTTCACTATTTTTGAAAGTGAAATACTGAAAATATTTGAGAAAATATCCTCTAAAAGAAATGTTATCTCAATTCAGGAATTGTTGTATGAAATAGGCCTTCTGGTTGAAGATGAAAACTCCTTTGTAGCCAGTGCTGCAAGGAATAACGTCCCGATTTTTGCACCGGGGTTAATTGATTCAATGATGGGCTTGCAGCTCTGGATTTTTTCACAGGACCATGACTTTACAATAAGCGCTGCCGGTGATATGCCATATCTCTCAGACATTGTATTTGAATCTCCAAAAGTAGGTGCAATCCTTTTAGGAGGGGGCCTTACAAAACATTATACTTTGGCTTCTAATGTTATTAAAGGCGGTCTTGATTCCGCTATCCAAATTACAATGGATAGGCCTGAAGCAGGTAGTTTAGGTGGAGCTCCCTTAGAAGAAGCAAAATCATGGGCAAAGGCAAGATGCGGATCTAAATTGGCCAGTGTGGTTGGGGATGTTACAGTTATTTTCCCTTTAATTTATGCAGCTGCATTGGATAAACTTGAATAGTGATTAAATGAGTTACATTATCTTGGCAATTTTATTTTTACTATCCGGATTTTTCATGAAACTTTCAGATGATTTATTCGATGATAAGCAGGATTTAAAATTTGCTAGTTTATTTGGAGTTTTATGTGCAATAGCATCAGCATGTGCTACAGTCTACTCTAATCAGGCAGCATACATTTTCATAGCTATTTTAATTGGTAATTTAATAGCTCTAAAAGTAGATGGGATTCACCATATTATAACATTGGCCTTATTTATGGTAATATGTCTTGTTGTAGGAATCCCTGAGTTGAATACTGTAATTTTATTGGTCTGCATTCTCTCGGCATTTTGTGATGAAGTGGGTCATGAGTTAATATCAAAAATTACTGATAACAGGTTTTTAAATTTGTTTTTTGAATACAGGTTTGTAATGAAGGTTGTAATTTTGCTTTTGGCTTTATGCGGCATTTTTGATGTGTGGATATTTTTATGTTTCATATTCTTTGAGATGGCTTATGAAATTGCAGGTGTTACTTTTGAAAAGTTAGGCTAAAAATCAAAAAAAGAATGAAATTCTTTTTTTTTTAATTTATTTATTTTCAAGTTCTACGTCCATTTTAGCAGCAACTCTTGCAATAAGTACGGTAACGACAACTGCAAGAACAGTTACGGTAATTGCATAAATGAATAAACTGGGAAGCGCATCTCCGGTTCCGATAACAGTTTCAATAAGTTTTTGAATTGCATCGTTCCATGCTAAACCAGCAACAAATGCAAATGCGGTAGTGATTAATCCTAAAATTGTTTCCACTATTAATTTTGTAACTTCACTTACCATATTATTTCCTCCATTCAAATTATTGTTTAAAGATTTTTAAACATAACTTGAATTTATTCATTCTGATTAAAATACTTTAGTATTATTTTAAGGATTCGATTAAATTTTTACATGCACTTTCAGGATTTTCACTTTCATAGATGCTTCTTCCAACAATAATTGCATTTGAATATTTAAGTGTTTTTTTACCGTCTCCTCCCTGTTTTCCAACACCGGGGGATATGATGTATGATCTGCTTCCAACGATATTTCTTATATCGGATAATCTCTCAAGTCTTGTTGCCGGTGCAACATAGTTTGTAATTCCCATATCAACTCCCATCTGAGCTATTGCATCTGCATTTTTCTGCAGAAACATTTTTGCTCCGGGATGTGACATTTCGGTAAGTAAAAATAATTCTTTTTTGTGTTTATTTGCCATATCTAAGCATGCTTGAACGCTGTCTGATCCTACAAAACCATGGCATATTATTGCATCTGCCCCTGCTTTGAATGTTTCATCGCATATTTTGGAGTTTGTTGCATCAATATCTGCCACTTTAAAGTCGCAGATTACTTTAAAGCCAAATTTATCTTTTAATTTGTTGATGATTTCAAGTCCTTCAGCCAATGCCAAGGGGTAACCGATTTTTATTGTATCAATATATTCTTTAACAGAATCACAAATTTCAATAGCTTCACTTTCACTCATTACGTCAAGTGCTAAAATTAAGTTATTTTTTATATTCATGTTATCTACTCTATCTTTTTATTAATTAAATTATTAGATTTATTTAAATTTGCGTAATCTATATTGTTAATAATATTTATATATAATAACCTATATAATATCATTATCAAGGAAACTTTAATTTATTTTAATTTTAATTAAGTTTTTATTGACTGTTTTGTCAATTTTGTTTGATAAGCCAAATGATTGTATGATAATTTGCATATGGGGCATTGTCGATGAAGATTTAATGGATTTTAATTTCAATTTGGTTTCATTGTGTATTTTTATCAAATTCTTTTTGATAAATGTAGTATTGGAGGAAATTATTTATGCATATTATGGAAGGATATCTACCATTAACATGGTGTATTGTATGGCTTGTCATATCATTCATCGTTGTTGCTTTTGGTGTTTATCAAATTAAGAAAATTATTGAGGATCAACCTGAATCTAAAGCTTTAATTGCTGTAAGCGGTGCATTCATGTTTGTTTTATCATCTTTGAAATTACCTTCTGTTACTGGAAGTTGTTCTCACCCTTGTGGTAACGGATTAAGTGCAGCTTTATTCGGCCCTGCTGTAACTGCAGTATTGGCAACTGTCGTTTTATTGTTCCAGGCAATTTTACTTGCTCACGGTGGTTTAACCACTATTGGTGCAAATATCTTCTCAATGGGTATTGTAGGTCCGTTTGTAGCTTGGATTGTATATAAAAGTTTAACTAAGGCTAATGTATCTTCTACCATTGCAATATTCTTTGCAGCATTTTTAGGAGATTTATTAACCTATGTAGCTACTTCATTCCAATTAGCACTTGCTTTTCCTACCCCTACATTCACAGACTCATTAGTAAAATTCTTAGTTATTTTCGCAGTAACTCAAATTCCTTTAGCTATTGGTGAAGGTATATTGACTGTAATTATCTGGGATAGATTAAAAGCTTATAAACCAAAATTATTAGATAAACTCGGAGCATTAGCTCCTAATGAAGCATAAGGTGATTAATATGAATAGATCTACATTAATTATTTTATCAGTTATTTGTATAGTATTATTTATCGCACCACTGATTATGTATAATGGTCTTGGTGAAGATGACGGATATTTTGGTGGAGCAGACGGTGCTGCCGGTGAAGCTATTGAGGAAACTGGTTTCGAGCCTTGGTTTTCATCCATCTGGGAACCTCCTAGTGGTGAAATAGAAAGTTTATTATTTGCTCTTCAAGCAGCTATAGGTGCAATAATTATTGGTTATGCATTCGGTTACTGGAGAGGTCAAAGTAAAGAATAAGTTTATTTATTAATTTTAGTGATTTTATGAAATTTGACATGGACTATATTGCACATCACAATGAGTTATCGCAGACAAACCCTTATATCAAATTGTTTTTAACAATCGGTTTGTTAATTGCTACATTGGCATTGGATAATTTATATTTTGATGTTATTGTTTTTATTACAATGTCTGCTGTCATTTTGGGAATTGCTAAAATTAATTATAAATCTTATTTAAAATTTTTATCCATTCCAATGGCATTTCTTATTATAACATGTATATTCTTAATATTCTTCTTTGGAAAAGGAGATGTTATATATGAAACTGGCCTTTTTGGCATTGTTGTAACAACAGACTCTTTACACTATGGAGTCTATACATTTATGCGCGTATTGGGATGTTTTCCATGTTTGGGGTTTTTAGCACTTACAACACCTATTGCCCAAATTTTAAATTGTTTAAGAACACTGAAAGTTCCCAAAGTTTTAATAGAAATTGCACTCTTAATGTATAATGTTATATTCATTTTTTTAAATGAAATTGATACTATGCAGAAAGCACAGAATTCAAGACTGGGATATCATTCTTTATGGTCTTCATTTAAGTCGCTAGGTGCTCTTTCAAGTATTATATTTTTAAGGTCTTTTGATAAAAGCGAAACATTGCAGTATGCTTTGGACTCAAGAGGATATTCTGGTGACCTTCCGGTTTATGAACCAAGAAAAAGAGAGGATTAAATGTTAGAAGTAAAAAATCTTAAATATTCCTATGACGGTATTTGTCAAGCGCTTAAGGGAGTAAACTTAAAAATCGAAAAAGGCAGGATGGTTGCTCTTTTAGGTGAAAATGGTGCAGGCAAATCTACACTGTTTCTTCATTTAAATGGAATTTACAGACCTGACGAAGGTCAGATTTTTATTGATGGTGAAGAAGTAAAATATGATAAAAAATCATTACTTAAAGTTAGACAGAAAGTCGGAATTGTATTTCAAAATCCCGATGACCAGATTTTCGCCCCAACTGTTGAAGAAGATGTTGCATTCGGACCTCTCAATCTGGGGTTGCCTATGGAAGAAGTTCAGGACAGAGTTGAAGAAGCACTGGCTCGGGTTGGAATGTCAGGATATGAAAAAACAGCCCCTCATCATTTAAGTGGAGGGCAAAAGAAAAGAGTTGCAATTGCAGGAATTCTTGCAATGAAACCTGAAATAATGGTTTTGGATGAACCGACAGCAGGTCTTGATCCGAAAGGAGTTATCGGATTGTCCAAATTGTTAAGAGAACTTAATGATGAAGGAATTACAATTGTAATATCAACACATAATGTTGATTTTGTTCCAAATTATGCTCAAAGGGTATATGTACTGGCTGATGGTGTGGTAATTGCAGAAGGCAGTCCTAAAGAGATTTTTGCAAGAACAGAAATTCTTGAACAGGCTTGCTTGAAAGTGCCTGTTATGACCGAACTATTCCAGAAACTTGAAGACGAAGGTTTGGATATGAACGGGGACTATCCGTTAACAATTGATGAAGCTAAGGATAAGTTTCTAGATTTGTTAAATATGAACTGATTTTTTTAAAATTTACCATTACTAATTTTTCAACACTCTTTTTATAATTAATTAAACATTTATATTAATAAAAACATATTTTTTTTTAAGGTGAATTATATGAGAATTGGAATTTGTGATACAACATTTGCTCGTTTTGACATGGCTGCAGCAGCTATTGATGAGCTTAAAAATAATGCTTATGATTTAAAAATAATTCGTGAAACAGTTCCGGGCATCAAGGATTTGCCGGTAACAGCTAAGATTCTCATTGAAGAAGAAAACTGCGATATAGTGATGGCTCTTGGAATGCCTGGGCCAATGAAAAAAGATAAGATGTGCGCTCATGAGGCTTCAACTGGTCTGATTAACGCACAGCTCATGACAAACACCCATATTCTGGAAGTGTTTGTACATGAAGATGAAGAGGAAGATTCAGTTGAGCTTGCTAAACTTGCAGAAAACAGGGCACGTGAACATGCACAAAATTTAATTAAAATGATGTATCACAGAAAAGCAATGAGAAAAGAAGCAGGTATGGGAATGCGTGAAGGAAAAGAGGATGCAGGTCCATTATAAAAAGGTGTAAAATGGAATTTAAAGTTAGAAACGAAGACAAAAAAGATACATATGTTATTCTTCCAGCATACAATGAAGAAACTAGAATTACACCTGTAATTGAAAAAATTGCTGAGATGGGATATAAAATGGTTATTGTTAATGACGGTTCTTCAGATAATACTTTGAATGTTATCAGAGAATCTCAAAGGAAATATCCTGATAATATCTTTATTTACTCACATATTGTTAATCGTGGTGTTGGAGTGGCCATGCAAACAGGTTTTGATGCGGTTTTAAAGTATAATCCAAAATATATAGTCAATATGGATTCTGATGGTCAGCATGATGTTGATGATTTGGAGAATGTATTGGAGCCACTAATAACAGGCAGAGCTCAGGCGGTAATTGGAGTTAGGCCTTTAAAAGACATGCCATTAAGTAGAAATATTGCAAATGCAATCATGAATATTCTTACAAGAATTTTTTATAAAGTGGATGTAAGTGATTCTCAAACAGGTTTTAGAGCCATAACCATCGATGCTTTAAGAAAAATAAATATTAATGCTAGAGGATATCTTATCTCTTCTGAATTCATACGCGAAGTTAATGATAATGAAATTCCATTTGAAGAAGTTGTAATAAAAACTATTTATACTCCCGAAACTCAGGCTAAGGGAACAAATGTAATTGTTGCGCTTAAGATATTAATTCAAATGATTAAACATCAAATCAGGTGATTAAAATGTTTTTATACTCAATCATATTCCCAATAATGACTGTAATAGCCATTATATGGTTTTTATTCAGATATTTAAAAGAGAAAAATTCGCTGCTTACTGTTATATTATGGACGTTGCTATGGATTTTTGTTACATTATTTGCAATATTTCCTAATTTCAGTAATGTTTTTGCTAATTTATTTGGTATAACCCGTGGTCTGGATTTTATAATCATTATTGTTTTTGCAGTTTTGATTTATACTATTTTTAAATTATATCAAAAAATTGACAAGTTGGAAGATGATATTAATAAGATTGTCAAAGAGGTAGCTTTAGATAATGAAATCTCCCTTAAAGATAAAGAGGAATAGCATGCTGTATTTTAGAGGTTGCACCGCCCGTGAAAAATTGCCGGATATTCAAGCATCAACAGAAAAATTGTTAAGATTGGCCGATGTAGATTATCATATTTTAGATGATGAAAAATGCTGCGGATCTGTTTTATTTAGAACAGGTTTTTTAAAGGAAGCTCATGAACAAATAAAAAAGAATACTGAAATTTTAAAAGGAAAAACCATAATCACTTCCTGTGCAGGATGTTATAAAACTCTAACTGAAGATTATGAAGGATTGGATGTAATTCACATTTCCCAGCTTTTAAATCAATTAATTAAGGAAGGAAAGTTAAATTTGTCTAAAGCTGACTTGCATGTTACTTATCACGATTCCTGTCATCTGGGACGGCATTGCCGTATTTTTGATGAACCAAGAGATGTAATCAAGTCTGTTGCAAATCTGGTTGAAATGGGTAATGTTGGCGAATATAGTTTATGCTGCGGAGCAGGAGGAGGCGTAAAATCGGCTTATCCTGAAATTGCAAATCAGATGTCAGAGTCAAGAATAGAACAGGCAAGAAAAACTGGCTGCAAAACATTAATAACCACATGTCCTTTTTGCAAACTTAATCTGGATGCTGATGATTTGGAAATACTTGATTTGACTGAATTTTTAGTAAAATATGGTGGTGTAAATGAAAGAAGATGAACTTGAAACAATGAGAAAATCATTTGACACAGTTAAAAACAGGTTCAATTCTCTTAAAGAATCACCATCCACCAAAAGGCTGATTTCAAAAGGCCGTGAGATTAAAAAATATTCAATTGAACATAACGAAGAGTTATTCAATCAGGTTTGCGAATCATTTAAACGAAATGGTATTGATTTTGAATTCGCCACAGATACTCAAGACGCTTTAAAAATCATATCTGACTTGCTTTTGGAATATGATTGCAATACTGTTGCAAAAGCCAAGTCCAATACATTAGGAGAAATCAACCTTAAAAAACATTTATCACACAGCATTGATGTTGTTGAAACAGATTTGGGAGACCGGATTTTACAGCTTAAAAAAACCGATAATAAACCGGTTCATCCAACAGGGCCGGCCTCACATCTGAACGTATCAAATATTGCAGATATTGTAAATGAATCTTTGGATGTTGATGTCAGTCCCGTTCCAAGGGAAATCATGGAAACAGTAAGGGAAGATGTGTTAAATCGTTTGAAAAATGCTAATGTAGGTATAAGTGGAGCCAATGCAATTGCATCAGAAGAGGGATCCATTGTAATGGTTCACAATGAGGGCAATATTTCATTAGTTTCTCTGATGGATTTGCATATAATTGTAGCTGGAATCGATAAAATAGTGCCTACTCTTGAGGATGCAATATCAATTGTAAAGCTTGAAACAATTTTTGCCACCGGAAACTATGTAACATCATATATCAATATTATTTCAGGACCATCAAAAACAGCCGATATTGAGAAAAAACTCTTAAAAAATATGTATGGTGCTGAAAAGGTAGTGGTTATCTTATTGGATAATGGAAGAAGTCATGCGATTGAAGAATGTCTTTACTGTATTGGCTGCGGAAACTGTGTCGTTCATTGTCCTGTTTATAATGCTGTTGGAAACGAATTTGGATTTAACAACTATCTTGGAGGTCGTGGAGTGGCAATGTCTAAATTCATTGAAGATGATGAGACATGCTTTGATTCCGGTCTTTACATGTGCACTTTATGTGGATTGTGCACTTTAAATTGCCCTGTTTCTATTCCAACTAATGAAATTATTGAAAATATGAGGAAATTGTCGGCGGATGTCGGATTTTATCCCAAAGCTCACGGGTTAATTAAAGATAATGTCTCTAATAACGGCTCTCCATATCATGAATGATTCCATTTTTCCAATTGCTTTTTTTATAATAGAATTTTTCTTAAAAAACGATAATATTATAAGTAATTAAATACTAACATTATTATATTATAATATAATATTGGAGGAAATATATGCTTCTATTAATTAGTCCTATAAATCGTGAAGAAGCTCTTGAATCTATTAAAGGCGGAGCAGACATTGTTGATGTGAAAAATCCTAAGGAAGGTTCTTTAGGCGCTAATTTCCCGTGGGTGATTAAGGAAATTAGAAATTTAACTCCTGAAGACAAGCTTGTAAGTGCAACTTTGGGAGATGTACCTTACAAGCCAGGTACAGTATCTCTTGCAGCAATGGGGGCTCATGTTTCTGGAGCAGATTATATTAAAGTTGGATTATATGGAACAGAAAACCATGATGAAGCTGTTGAAGTCATGGAAAATGTTGTTAAAACTGTAAAAGATGTTAGTGAGGATACAATTATTGTAGCAGCAGGATATGCAGATGCTCACCGTGTAGGTGCAGTTGATCCTATGGAAATTCCAAAAGTTGCACATGATGCAGGATGCGATCTTGCAATGTTGGATACTGCTGTTAAAGACGGTCATACTTTATTTGATTATTTAGATTTAGATCAATTAAAAGAATTTGTTGAAGAGGCACATGGATATGGTTTATTAACTGCACTTGCAGGTTCTATTAAAAAGGACCAATTAAAACCATTAAACGACATTGGTTGTGATGTTGTTGGTATCAGGGGAGCTGCTTGTGTAGGTGGTGACAGAAACACCGGTAAAATACATCATACTGCTGTTGCCGAACTTAAGGAATTATGTGATTCATTTTAAATAGGTGTTAATAATGTCATTTTCTAAAAAAGTTCAAGAAGCAAGGATGTCTTATACTTTCGATGATTTTCTTTTAACTCCTAATGCAAGTTATGTTGAACCGAAAGACATTGATACAAAAATTGAATTAGGTAAAGGAATTAAATTAAATATTCCGGTTTTAAGTGCAGCTATGGATACTGTAACCGAAGCAGATCTTGCAATAGCTATGGCACAGGAAGGTGGAATAGGTGTAATTCACAGAAACATCACTCAGGAAAGACAGGTTGCTGAAGTTAAAATAGTTAAAGATGCTGAAGACTTAACAATTCGTGATGTTATAACCATCACACAGGAGTCCACTATTGCTGATGTTCAGGCAAAAATGCAGGATGAACTAATCAGCGGTCTTCCGGTTGTTGATGGTGATGAAATCATTGGTATTATCTCAAAAAGAGATATCAGACCAGTTTTAAAATCAGAACCTCATAAAACTGTAAAGGATATTATGACTTCTGATGTTGTAACTGTTGAGGAAGGAATTTCTGCTGAAGAAGCATTGAACATTGCATATGAAAACAAAATTGAAAGGCTTCCGGTTGTTCGTGACGGCAAACTGGTTGGAATTCTCACTATTAAGGATATTTTAAACAGGTCACAATATCCGAATGCTGCCCGTGACAAAGATGGCAACTTCCTTGTAGCTGCTGCTTGCGGACCATTTGATTTGGACAGGGCAATGGCACTTGATCAGGCTGGAGCAGATATTATTTCTATTGACTGCGCTCATGCTCACAATATGAATGTTGTTAAATTCACTGAAACCATTAAGGATAATATTGATGCGGAATTATGCGTAGGTAACATTGCTACTGCCGAAGCTGCGGAAGATTTAATATCTATGGGTGTAGATGCCCTTAAAGTAGGTATTGGTCCTGGTTCAATGTGTACTACTCGTATCGTAGCAGGTGTTGGGGTACCTCAATTGACTGCAATTTCCGATGTTGCTGATGCAGCTGCAGAGTCAGGAACTCCTGTAATTGCGGATGGTGGTATAAGATACTCTGGTGATGTTGCTAAAGCTATTGGTGCAGGTGCAGATGCGGTAATGCTCGGTAATTTGCTTGCAGCTTCCTATGAAGCTCCTGGTGAGATTGTTGTCATGAACGGCAAACAATATAAAAAATATCGTGGTATGGGTTCAATGGGTGCAATGACCAGTGAATATGACGGAGGAGCAGACAGATACTTCCAAGGTCAAAAAAGTAAAATGAACCACACTAAATATGTCCCTGAAGGAATTGAAGGTGCAGTGCCGTATAAAGGAACTGTTTCTGAAATTCTGTTCCAGTTAGTTGGAGGATTGAAATCTTCCATGGGATATTGCGGTGCAAAAGATATTGCAGCCATGCAGGAAAAAGCAAATTTTGTTAGAATTACAAGTAGTGGAATTAAAGAATCCCACCCTCATGATTTGCTGATTACTAATGAAAGTCCTAATTATCCAACTCTCGATTAGTTGGATATTATATAATATTTTTTGATGAGATTAGCATATGACATAAAAGGTTTATAGGAAATAGTTTTATTTCATCAAAATTTTTATTTTTCATGGTTAAAAATTTGTTTTTTCTTAAAATTACTAATTTTAAGCAAACATTTAAATATTAGTTAATATAATATTATTACATTAGATAATTTTATGGTTATTTTAGATAATCGGTGTAAATTAAATAGATTTACATTTTATTAAATTTTATTATTACGGAGAGAATATAAATGGCAAGAACTAAAAAAGTTGGTATTACAGGAAGGTTCGGTGCAAGATACGGAAGAAAAGCTAAAAGATCTGTAAAGATTATTGAAGAAAACATGAAAAAAAATCATGTTTGTCCTAAATGCGCTAGACCTTACGTTAAAAGACAAGCTAGTGGAATTTGGAAATGCAGAAAATGCGGTGCAGTATTTACTGGTGGAGCTTACATTCCACAAACTCCAATGGCAAAATCTGCAGCACGCAGTATTAGGGACATTAAAGTGGAGGAGTAGGCCTTGTATACATGTCCAAGATGTGGAGAACCAGTAGATCATAAAAGTTATATGGAAAATAAGTGTCCTAAATGCAGATATAGGATTTTATTTAAGGACGTTCCAGAAACTACTAGAATAATAAAAGCAAGATAAGTAATCTGCTTTTACTTAATTTTTCACTATTTTTGATTTAAATGTTAATTTCAACTTCTAGAAAACCTTCTAACAAAACTAGAAAGTTTTGTAAGAATTTAGCTCATGCAACAGGTTCTACTTCTGTTAATAGGGGTAAAATGAACATGCGAGAACTTCTTCTTAAGGCATTGGAAGTTGAAGAATATAATTTAGCTGTTGTAAATGAAATTAAAGGCAATCCCAGTAGGATTTCCTTTTACTCCAATAGGGGAGAATTATTATTGACAATGCTTATTGGAGCATCAGAATCCCGTGAAAAAACAAATATTGCTCCATCAAAATTAAAAATGGTTTGTGAAGTTAAAAAACTTAATATCTTAAGTGAAATTTTAGACCTTGATTTAGTAGACAAAGCAGAGGAAAACTGCATTTTAATATCTGATAGTGATGATTCGGTAGCTAGAATTAGTTTTATTAACAAGTTTGGAGACACTCTCAATTTTAAAATTAATATTAAAAAACTTTTAGAGGTTTCAAATGACGGATAAAAATCCTCTTGAAAGTGTTAAAAGCAATATAGTTATTGAATTTGAAAATGAAAATCAGGCTAAAATAATTTATGATTCTATTCTTTTAGAATTTAATACTGCTCCTAATTTTAGGTCATCTATGACAATTGATTTAGATGGGTCTAATATTATAATCAATATTGATGCAGAAGATTCTACTTCATTTAGGGCTTCTGTAAACTCGGCTATCAAATGGATTAAGTTAGCATTAGAAATAAATAATTTAACCAATTAATGTTTATTAAATATAATTATTAAGGTGATAATATGGATATTCCTGAAAACATTCAACAACAATTAAATCAGTTTCAACAATTACAACAACAAGCACAGGCTGTAACCATGCAAGTTCAAAATGTTGAAATTCAAATTCAAGAAACTGAAAAAGCATTAGAAGAACTTAAAAAAACAGATGAGACAACTGAAGTATTCAAACAAGCTGGTACTTTGCTTATCAAAGTTGAATATGCTGATGCATTAGCTGACATGGAAGATAAATTGGAAACTCTTGAATTGAGAAAACAGACTATGTCACGTCAAGAAGAAAGAGTAATGAAAAAACTTGAAGAAATGCAAGCAACTATTCAAGCAGCTATGCAGGGTATGGGTCAATAGACCTTTATACTTTTTTCTTTTTTTAGATTTTCATGTCAAAATTAAAAATTTTATCCGAAGAAGATTTAGCCACAATTTCAGATGATTTTGGTGAGATTCTTGAAAGTGAAGTTTCCAAATCAATTTCAATGAAGGAATTGGAAGATTTAGAATTGGACATTGTTCTTAACTATGAAAATGAACAGTTAGATGTTGATGTTGATGTTGGAGTTTTATTTGATGAGCTTTCTGAAATTACTCAAGATCAAATAATGCAGGCTATTGATGAAGCTTATTTAAGGTTTGATTCTTACATTGATGAGAATTACAGGGTTTAATTATTTTTTTTTATTTTTGGTGTATTACTAATTATGCTTTTTTTATTATATAGTGTAATACTTTTTAATAAAAAAGTATTTATACTAAAAAAACTAATTATTATTTAAAGTTTGAAGTAAACTTATAACTATAAAAACACTTAGTATTATCTTTCAAATTTCCCTCTTCTATATACTTCAAA